>JAJUJN010000052.1 GCA_029265335.1 Alcaligenaceae bacterium | reverse complement strand
GACCCAACCCGGCGGCGACCGCCGTGAACCTGGGCATCAGCGCGCCGTACACCGGCGGCGGCGACGGGCCGCACACGCTCTGGATCGACGCCCGCGACCAGTGCAACCGCATCTCCGGCGCCTCCTCCAACATCATCATCGACAACACGCCGCCGGCGCTCACGACCCTACTCGTTGCCGAGTGAGGTCGTGCCGCGCCTCACGGCAAGCGCAAACGCGCTTAGATTTCTTCGTAGAGCGGCAGGGTGAGGAATTCGGCGAACTCCTCCTGCGTGCTCATCTGCTCGAAGATACGCGCAGCGCGATCGAAGGCCTCGCTATTGCCGGCCACTTCTTTTACCTTGGCCAGTTCCTGAGGAATGAGCTCGCGCACCATGGCGGCGTCAATCTTGCGGCCGTCTTCCAGGCGACCCTTGCTGGAACGAATCCACTGCCAAACCTGCGAGCGCGAGATTTCGGCGGTGGCGGCGTCTTCCATGAGGTTGTTGATCGGCACGCAGCCGTTGCCATCGAGCCAGGCGCCCAGGTAATGAATGCCCACATTGATGTTGTTGCGCAAGCCTGCTTCGGTGATGGGCTCCTGGGGCCGGAAGTCGAGCAGATCGGCCGCCGTAACCTGAACCTCGGGCAACTGCTTGTCGAGCTGGTTGGGGCGATCGCCCAACACCGCCACAAACTCTTCCATGGCCGCTTCGATCAGACCGGGGTGAGCCACCCAACCACCGTCGTAGCCGTCGGTGGCGTCGCGTTTTTTGTCGGCCCGAATACCAGCCATCGCGATTTCGTTCTTTTCGGGGTCGTTGCGGATGGGGATGAGAGCACTCATACCGCCAATCGCCGGCGCGCCACGATGGTGGCAGGTTTTGAGCAGCAACAAGGCGTAAGCGCGCATGAACGGCGAGGTCATCGTGACCTGGCTGCGGTCGGCCAGGCAGAAGTCTTCGTCGTTCTTGAACTTTTTGATGCAGCTGAAGATGTAATCCCAGCGACCGGCATTGAGCCCGGCACTGTGATCGCGCAGTTCGTAGAGGATCTCGTCCATCTCGAAGGCGGCCAGGATAGTTTCGATGAGCACCGTGGCCTTGATGGTTCCCTGGGGAACATCAAGGGCTTGCTGGGCTTCCACAAAGATGTCATTCCACAGGCGGGCCTCGAGATAGCTCTCGAGCTTGGGCAGGTAGAAATAAGGCCCCGAGCCGCGGGCCAGAAGCTCCTTGACATTGTGGAAGAAGTACAGGGCGAAGTCGAAAATGCCGCCCGATACGCGCTCGCCATCCACGGTGACGTGCTTCTCGTCGAGGTGCCAGCCGCGTGGCCGCACCAGCAAGGTGGCCACTTTGTCATTCAGCTCATACACCTTGCCATTCTGCTCGAGGCGAATGGTGCGACGGATGGCATCGTAGAGGTTGATCTGGCCATTGATCTGGTTGTCCCACATGGGCGTGTTCGAATCCTCGAAGTCGCTCATGTAGCTGTCGGCGCCTGAGTTGAGCGCGTTGATCACCATTTTGCGATCAACCGGGCCGGTGATTTCTACGCGCCGGCATTGGAGGTCGTCGGGCAAGGGAGCAATGCGCCAATCGCCTTCGCGCACACTACGGGTTTCGGCCAGAAAATCGGGGCGCTCGCCCTCAGCCAAGCGCTTTGCACGCGTGTCGCGCGCAGCCAGCAACTCTTGCCGACGCGACTGAAACTTGCGGTGCAACCGGGCCACAAATGACAGGGCCTCGGGGGTGAGGATATTGGCAAAGGCCTCGGTCACAGGAGCGTGAATTTGCACGCCATCCGGCAAGGCTTGGGACATAATGGGGTCTCCTGACTATAGAACGTGCCCAAACAGCGAGCACGATGAATCGATTTGGCCTGGCCGCGAGGGCCAAGCACTCTCATGAGTGTATGCAAACGCGACGCACTGCACCAATTCAGCATTCAATTCGGCGCGCCGCTGCGGTCCAACTATGGCGTTGCGAGAGCCACGCCACCGTCTCTTCGCGAATGTGGAAGATTGCGGATAGACCGTAATATACTGCGCCACATGAACCCAGCCAGCTACCGCCTGTCGCGCAGCAACATCAGCACTTGGCAAGTCTTCCTTTGCCTTACGGTGCTCGCTTTTCTGTGCCGGGCGCTGGTGCCCATGGGTTATATGCCAGGGTCTGCCGGCGCCGAGCAGGGCAAGCTTGCCCTCACGCTGTGTGTGCCGGGAGGTGTGCAAACCGTGATGGTGGATCTGGCCGATCCCAATACCCACTCCTCTTCGCAAGATCAACTGGAGCAGGCGTCGTGCCCCTACGCGCTGGTTGTGTCACAAGCCATGCTGCCCCCGGCCGGGGAGCTGGCGCCGCTGGGCGATGTTGGCGAGTACACGGTGGCACGCTCCAGCCCGGCGCATGCGCCACCACACACGCTGCCCTTCGGTCCGCCACTCGGCTCTCGCGCCCCTCCCAGTCTCCTCGGTTGAACGCTCGTTTTCCGTGCCAGCCACGGTCTTTCACATCCGGCTCACCGAGGATCATCATGTCATTCCTTCGTTTTGGCGTCATTGTCGCCGCCGCACCGGCGTGCGCCGCTCTGTTTGCCGCAAGCGCCCACGCCCACGTTTCCCTGCAGGATCCAGAAGCCATCATCGGCAGCAGCTACAAAGCCGTCTTCCGGGTGCCACATGGCTGTCAGGGTTCGGCTACCACCGCCATCCGCGTTCGTGTCCCCGAAGGGGTCATCGGCGTGAAGCCTCAACCCAAGGCAGGCTGGCAGCTCGATCTCGTCCACGGCGAGTATGCACAGCCCCATCAACGGCACGGCGCTGCCGTAACCGCCGGCGTGAAAGAAGTGAAATGGAGCGGGGGACCACTACTCGACGAACACTACGACGAGTTCGTGTTCATGAGCTATCTCAGTGGCGAACTCACCCCGGGCAACCTCCTTTACTTTCCGGTGGTGCAGGAATGCCAAGAAGGAGCAGCCCGGTGGATCGACCAAGTTTCGCCCGACGATCACGACCACTCTGATACGCCCGCGCCGGCGCTCCGTCTGCTTCCCCAGCCCTGAGCCCCGGGTCGGCCGGGGCATCTGTTCGGTGCCCCGGTTGTACGGAGCACCGCTGTGCCGCTACTCATGAGACCCTCCTACATGGGCGTCTGCCGCGCGCCCTTCCTCAATTGGCGGCTGATCGCACTGTGCCTGCTCAGCCTGGTACTGCTGCTGATCAGCCGGGGCGCGCACGCGCACGCTTCCCTGCTGTCCAGCGCACCGGCCAATGGCGCTAACCTCACCGCAGCTCCAGACCACGTGCTCTTGACTTTCAACGAGCCAGTAACTCCCTTGGTCTTGCGCCTCATCCAACCCGATGGATTGATCACGCCGCTGGAGCCGAGCAAAGCCGTCTCCGATTCGGTACAAGTTGTCCTGCCACCCGTGGTTCAGCCGGGCAGCTATGGCTTGAGTTGGCGGGTGATATCGGCTGACGGTCACCCTGTGGGCGGCACATTGGCATTTGCTGTGGGCGGGGAGGCACTATCGCCGACCGCAGCGCCTTCTGTACCCCACCCTTTTCGCGACACCCTGATCTGGCTCACCCGCTGGGCGATGTACTGCGGGGTTTTCCTCAGCGTGGGGTGGGCCCTCTGGCCCGCATGGATGAACCGTCCTCAGGGCAAGCAAAATGGCGTCAAAGGACTGCTTTTTTTGGCTGTGACGGCCAGCTTGCTCAATCTGGGCCTGTTGGGAGTGGACGCTCTGAACGTGCCCTTGCTGGCCATTTTCAGTCGCGCGCCCTGGCAGGCAGCGCTGAGCACATCGGTGGCGTATTCCACGGCATTTGTGCTCGCCGCGCTGGTTTGCTCGTCCGCGGTAGCGAGAGCTTCCTCACAGACGATTCGCCACCTGCTGGCCGGCCTCGCCTTGCTGCTGGTTGGCGCATCCCTGGCCAGCAGTGGTCACGCGAGCCAGGCACCACCCACGTGGCTGGCCCGTCCTGCAGTGTGGTGGCACGGCGTGGCCGTCACCTTCTGGATAGGGTCACTCCTGCCGCTGGTGCGGTCGTTGAAGCATCCTGCCTCGAACCCGGAACTCGCTTTCTTATCGCGCTGGCTCCCATGGGCTGTGGCCGCGCTTTTTCTCAGTGGCTGTGTGCTGATTTTCTTGCAGCTCGATACCGCCGCATCGCTTTGGCATACACGCTACGGACAGATCCTGCTCTTCAAGCTTGCCCTGGTGCTGGCTTTACTGAGCCTGGCTGCCTACAACCGCTACGGGCTGACGCGGGCGGCGCTGGCCGGTGACAGCCAGGCCAAAGCCGGGGTGCGACGCCTGGCGCTGGTGGAACTGATCTTGGCTGTGCTGATACTTGCAGCGGTGGCGCTGTGGCGCTTTACACCGCCGCCGCGGGCCCTCATAGGCCCCGCGGCGTCTATGGTCAGTTCCGACGCGCAGCACGGTGTGCAGCGATCAACCGAAATCCGTTCGACCGATGCCGTTGCCCGCCTGCACTGGACTCACGGTGCCGGAAACCGTGCTGCAAGCCTCACGTTCGAGTTGTTTCATGCCAACCTCACACCACTCGAGGCCCAGGCGGTGGAGGTGGTGTTCGCCAACCCCGAAGCAGGCATCGAAACGCTCACTTTTGACGCCGACAAGATCGCTGATGCCACCTGGCAAGTAAGCCCTCTGAATCTTCCCAATCTGTCGGTCTGGCAAGTGCGACTGAATATTCTGATAACCGACTTTGACCGCATCGTTCTTTCAACGACCACGGTGATGGAGTCATCGCTCCATCCCATTCAACCTGGAGAAACCTGATGTTCAAACTACGCAAGCTTCCCGTGATTGCCCTCGCTTCCGCCTCGCTGCTCGGCATGGCATCGGCCCAGGCCGAGATCCGTGTGGATGAACCGTGGGTGCGCGCCACCGTGCCCCACCAGCCATCCACCGGAGCGTTCATGCGCTTGACGTCTACCACCGATACCGCACTGGTGGCGGCGGATTCGCCGGCGGCCGAACAAGTGGAGATTCATGAAATGACCATGGACGGCGACATCATGCGCATGCGCGAAATTCCGAGCGTGCAGTTGCCTGCAGGAGAAACCGTGGACCTCAAACCTGGCGGCTACCACATCATGCTGATCGACTTGCTCGAGCAAGCTCAGGCCGACAACACCGTACCCCTTACCCTCACCTTCGAGCATGCCGACGGTACGCGCGAGCAGATCGACATCGAAGCTCCTGTTCGCGCCCTGGGGAACGCCTCGGGTGCACACGGCCACGCACCCGCCAAAAGCCACTGAACATCAGTGGCGCTTTGGGCGAATTGAAGAAAAATGCTGGGGCGCACGGCTGGGGTCCGCTGATTTCGGCCGGCCTCAGTACCGACGGCCTCAGCACCCCTTAGACGAAACTCGGCCTGTGGCACAGGCTGCTCAGTCGTGTTGCACCACTTCCCAGTCGTCGTCGTCCACAATCAGCGTGAACACGACCGGTGCCTGATTGGGGGCCTGAATTTCGAGCTCAAGCCAATTACCCGACAAACTCGCGCGATTGAGCGTGGCAGGTTCGTTGTCTACCCAGGCATTGCCCGAGACTTCCTGGTACTTCTGCTGCAGCTCCACGTAATAGAGGCGGTCGTCGAGTCCCTCCCATTCCCACACGCCTTCTATCTTGGCCGGCACCACCCATTTGAAGATCGTGATGTGGCTCAGCTCCAGCTTTTCGTCGGGTTGCCATTCGCCCATGTGAAAAGCATGCGAAATGATCCGAGTACCCGGCCGCAACTCTTTGAGAAGTTTGGGCCGCAACTGAATATTGACGCTCTCGAGCAGATACATGGTAACCACCGTGGCCTCGCTGATGTCGGCCTCGAAGAGGTTATCTTCTACAAAATCGATCAAGTGCTCGACGCGCGCATCCGCGGCAAACTCCATGGCGTCGGCAATACGCAAGGGGTCTATCTCGATGCCCACGCCCTGCGTGCCGAACTGCCGAGCGGCCTCAATGAGGATGCCGCCTTCGCCAGAACCGAGGTCGTAGAGGATATCGCGCGGCCCGACTTTGCCCAGCTGAAGCATGGCACGAATAACGTGTTCATCGGTGGGTACGAAGGGAACGTCGAGGAAGGTATCGGGTTCAACCGAATACCCATCCAAATCTTCAACCAGATCTTTGTACATAGGTGGCCCCAATGAATGGCAAGGCGGTGAGGCTTACGTTCAGACCCGGCCCAACCCCACAAAAGAAAGCCGGTAAACCCTTCAGGCAATGGGTAAAGTTCAGTGTAACCCGTCAATTGGCGCAAGCCGCACCTTGCGGCAGGCTACGCCGGCGCCTGCGATCGCAGCCCTCTGGCGGGGCTCGATCTTGCCATTATCGCGTGGCGCAAATATGTTAGGGTTTTCTGGGTTCCACGCTTCCACTTCCACTGAATGGAGATGATGAATATGAGTCAAGTCACCCTCACCAGTAAAGACGGTCAATCTTTCGGCGCTTACTTTGCCGAAGCCGCCAACAAAGACGCCCCCGGTCTGGTGCTGATCCAAGAGATCTTCGGCGTCAACGCGTCCATGCGGGCCGCCGCCGATCGCTGGGCCAGCCTCGGTTACAACGTCATTTGTCCCGACCTGTTCTGGCGCAAAGAGGCCGGCCTCGACCTCAACCCCAACAACGAAGAAGAATTCAAGAAAGGCATGTCGCTCATGCAAAGCATGGACGAAGACCAAGTGGTGTCCGATCTCGAAGCAGCCAGGCAGTGGCTGGCCGACAAAATCGGTCACCAAAAAATCGCGGCTCTGGGGTATTGCTGGGGTGGTCGCCTGGTGGTGCGCATGGCCGCCGATACGCCCATCAGTTGTGCCGTGAGCTATTACGGGGTGGCCCTGGAGCACCTGGTGCCCTCGCTGTCGGCGAGCGCAGCTCCTGCACTGCTGCACATTGCCGAACTCGACAGCTTTGTGCCGGAAGAGGCCCGCAATACCATTCTCGATGCGGTCAAGGCCCGCTCAGGTTGGGAAGCTCACCTCTACCCCAACTGCGATCACGCCTTTGCCCGCCCCAACGGCGCTCACCGTAACGAAGACGCGGCAAAACTGGCCGAAGAGCGCTCACACGCCTTCATGCAAAAGCACGTGTCATAGGCTTTCAGAGAAACGCAGTCGCAGGCTCGCAACTGCGTTGCGTCGGGAGCCCGCCACCGAAGAATCACAGCTTTTCGCGCAGGGCTCAGCCAACCGATACCACCTACCACGACCTTGCCCCGCCCCACAATCGGGGCAAGGCCGCCCTCAGTCGTCGAAGGCCTGCAGGTGCGGGAATTGCCCGTTACGCAGGTAGACTGCCTCTTCGGGCGTTGATCGCCGGCCGAGTAGCTCATTGCGATGAGGGTGACGCCCGAAGGCGGCGACCACTCTACGCACCTTACCCGCTTGTTCTACCAAAGAGCGATAGATGGGCGCCAGATGCACCGGCGCCTCATCGGCCACCGCGGTTCGCAGCTCTATCAAGCGGTCGACCCGTGCCAGATGATCGGCTCCTTCACAATGCCCAAACGGCAGACCGAACACGATCTTGCGCCAGGGTTGCCGCAAGCTCGCGTAATGCCCATTCGCCAGACCTTCTTCGGTCAGCGCCAGCGCCGCCGGATCCTGGGTCCAGGCTTGCGCACTCTCTCGCCAGACGGAGCGCGAGAATTGATCAAGCACGATGATGAGAGCGAGCCTACCGGCGGGCTCGACGGCCCAGTGATCGAGCTGCCCCGCGGCCGCCTGCGCAGTGAGATCCGCATAACGGTTGACCACGTCGTTGTGGGCCCCACCGCGCATACGCCACACCCAGAATTCGCGATGCGCGGTTAGGCTGAGCTCCGCCGGCGGCAAGGCTTCTTCGGGAAACCAGAAATCAAGCACTTCTTGCCAAGGCTCCTGGGGTGCAGCGCTGCGCCCGCCCCCATTGCGATCGTCGGCTTGCATCACTGCGACCTCCAGGATTGCACTTGGCTCATAGTACGCAGTTTCAGGCTGCCGTGTTTTCCACCTCGAACTGCTGCTCCTCGGTGGAGCCGGTGAGAGCTGTGGTGGACGACTGACCGCCCTCGATGGTTTGCGTCACGGCATCGAAGTAGCCCGTTCCCACCTCGCGCTGGTGCTTGACGGCGGTAAAGCCTTTGCTGGCGGCAGCGAACTCTTTTTCTTGCAGCTCCACAAAGGCGGGCATCTGGCGGCGAGCATAGCCATGGGCGAGCTCGAACATCCCGTAGTTGAGCGCATGAAAGCCGGCGAGCGTGATGAACTGGAATTTGTAGCCCATGGCGCCGAGCTCACGCTGAAAGCGGGCAATGGTGTCGTCGTCGATATTCTTCTTCCAGTTGAACGACGGCGAGCAGTTGTAGGCCAACATCTTGCCGGGGAACTGCTTGTGGATGGCCTCGGCGAAACGACGCGCGTATTGAAGGTCGGGCGTGGAAGTTTCGCACCAGATCAAGTCGGCATAGGGCGCATAGGCCAGGCCTCGCGAAATCGCCTGCTCGATTCCCGGCTGGGTACGGAAGAAGCCCTCCACCGTGCGCTCACCGGTGAGGAAAGCGCGGTCGTTGTCGTCGACGTCGCTGGTGATCAGGTCGGCGGCATCGGCGTCGGTGCGCGCGATCAACACCGTGGGCACACCCATGACATCGGCTGCCAGACGAGCGGCCACCAGCTTGGCAACAGCTTCGCGGGTGGGCACCAGAACCTTGCCCCCCATGTGGCCACACTTTTTGACACTGGCCAGCTGATCTTCGAAGTGCACGCCGGCTGCGCCCGCCTCGATCATGGCCTTCATCAATTCAAAGGCATTGAGCACACCACCGAAACCGGCTTCGGCATCGGCCACAATGGGTGCAAAGTAATCGATATAGCCATCGTCGCCCGGGTTCACGCCTTCCATCCATTGCACCTGGTCGCAGCGCTGCAGGGCATTGTTGATGCGCCGCACCACCTGGGGCACGGAGTTGGCCGGGTACAACGACTGATCAGGGTACATCTCGCCGGCCAGGTTGGCGTCGCCCGCCACCTGCCAACCCGACAGGTAGATGGCCTTGAGCCCTGCCTTGACTTGCTGCATAGCCTGGTTACCCGTAAGCGCACCCAGTGCATTGACGAAGTCGTGCCGGCCCAGCTCAAGCCACAAACGCTCGGCGCCGCGCCGCGCCAAAGTGTACTCGGGCTGCAGGGAACCCCGTAGATTCACCACGTGCTCTTCGCTGTAACCCCGCTTGATGCCTTTCCAGCGCGGATTCTCCGCCCATTCCTGTCGAAGCTGCTGTACCGCTTGCTCGCGAGTTGTCATGATTTTTCCTTGCAGTTGGTTAAGAAAATGGTTCCGGACGGCGGCGCCGACCTGGCTGTCTTCCCGAACGCCGGAGGGTTTCCGGTTGTTGTTCCGGTGCCGAAGCGATTCGGGAACGTTAAGGAAAAGTCTAGAGAAATGCTGCGCGGCACTCAAGGCTTATATCTTATATAAGACTAAAAATTTTCTTTTTGAAAATCAATGACCTACAGATTTCGTTTTGCCTTATGAAATCAAAATTCTTTTGGTGAAAAACGGGAGGCGAAAATATATGCTGCTTAGCAGCATTTTCCCGTCCAACACCATCCCATATTCCACCTAGACCTCACGGCGGCCTCCTCCGATCACGGCGCAAACCCTGGCCCCGTGACGCGTCGCGTCGATCCCCTCGAGCAAGCATGGAAAGCTGCTCCGCGCAGCCAATAAAAAAGCGCCCCTCAGGGCGCTTTTCATTCAGAGTGGCAAACCCCCTGCCTCGAAGCGGCAGAAGGCGAAGCACTGACGGTCAGGCGGGACGTTGCTCGGCGGCCACCGGGGCCTCGGCCGCGGCAGT
>JAJUJN010000258.1 GCA_029265335.1 Alcaligenaceae bacterium | reverse complement strand
GCATTACACCCTCACAGGGTCGGCGGTAGCCTCGTGGCCAGAAGCTCCTGCGGCCACGTCCAGCGACCTCGACCTCGTGGTTTGCCACCTTGGCGCCGCAGCAGAATACGAGATTACTTGCACACCGGGGCGGCGACGTTCTGCTGCGCTCTTCGTGCGCAAAGACGCCTTTGAACCCTACCTCGACGACGCCACACCAGCAGCAGGCAAAGTGCGACGCATCCTTAACACGCTAGCAGCGGACGAGCTGCATTTCAGTCGCATCCCGCTGTCGCCGGAGCATGCAAAAGCCGTCAACCAGCTGATTGCCAACCCCTACTGCGACCAGCGACGCCTCCACTACCTGCAAGCCAAGGTGCAGGAGCTCTTGTGTGCCAGCGTAGATCTTTGGGGCGAGCAATCCAGCTCCCGCATCGCTACCGCGACTCTGGGCGCACGCGATATTCGACAACTGCACGCAGCCCGCGATCTTCTGCTGCGCGACCTCGCAGACGCGCCCACCATTCCCGAGCTCGCCGTGGCAGCCGGCATCAATTCCGCCAAACTCAAGACGGGTTTCAGGCTGCTGTTTGGCTGCACCATCTACGAATGCCTATGGCACGAACGCATGAACCAGGCTTTGGCCTTGCTGCAAGCGGGCGAGGGGGTGGGCGACGTGGCGTTGGCGGTGGGCTATCGTCACACATCGAGTTTTTCGGCGGCGTTTGTGCGACGTTACGGCTTTCGCCCGCGCTTCGCGCGTCAGGTGAACAACGGCAACGCCCACAGCAATGCCGCGGTCATTGTGACGTAGCGCAGGAATTTGCCCAGCGCCATAAAAAACACGCTGGGCCAGAAGGCAAACCGCAAATAGCCCGCCACCGCGCACAGGGGGTCGCCCACAATGGGCAACCACGAGAAAATCAGCGCCGCGGGGCCCAGGCGATTCAGCCAGAGTTCAGAAAACCCGTGCCAGCGACCACCGGCCCGACGCTCCCGTATAGGGGCGTGATCCGCACTGGCCGAAGGCGCGCCGACTTGCTCCCGGCCGCCTGGCGGAAGCTCCCCTTGCTCCGCTGCAGGGGGATGCGACTCGCGCCAGGTGTGAACGATTCGAAACGCCCCCAGGCCCATGCCGTAGGTGATCATGCCGCCCAGGGTGTTGCCCACAGTGGCGACGAACACCGCAGGCCAAAAAGATTGGGTCAGCGACACATAGCCGTAAACCACCGGCTCCGAGCCGAGAGGCAAAAGGGTGGCCGAAATCAGGGCAACGATAAAAATGGCCGGCAAGCCCACGCTGGGCAACGACAGGGTGGCCAGCAGCCAGGACACCGCGGCCGCGGTGAAAGCTTCCATGGCGCGCAAGTGTACGCGTAAAATCGAAATCTTTTCCTCGATCGGCCCCAGGTGGGCCAAAAGGGGCGCGACCCCGCGTTATAGTTTCCAGATCATGCCAACCGACTACCTCAAACGTATCCTCAACGCCAACGTCTACGACGTGGCGGTTGAATCCTCCCTGCACCACGCTCCCCTGCTCTCCGAACGTTTTCGCAACCGCATTCTGCTCAAGCGCGAAGACGAGCAGCAGGTGTTCAGCTTCAAACTGCGCGGGGCCTACAACAAGATGGCTCGCATGTCCGCCGCTGCGCGCGCGCGGGGCGTACTCGCCGCCTCGGCCGGCAACCATGCGCAAGGCGTGGCCTTGGCCGCCCAGAAGCTGGGATGCAGGGCAGTGATCGTCATGCCGATCACCACGCCCCAAGTGAAGGTCGATGCGGTGGAAGCTCTGGGCGCCGAAGTGGTGCTGCATGGCGACAGCTATTCCGACGCTGCCGACAAAGCCACGGAGCTGGAAAAATCCGAAAAGCTCACGTTTGTCCATCCCTTCGACGATCCCGACGTCATCGCCGGGGGCGGCACCGTGGGTATGGAAATCCTGCGCCAGCACGGTGGCCCGCTCGATGCGGTGTTCGTGCCCGTGGGTGGTGGCGGGCTCATCGCCGGCGTAGCCGTGTACATCAAGCAGTTGCGCCCTGAGGTGCAGGTGATCGGCGTACAAACCGAAGACTCCAACGCCATGGCGCGCAGTTTTGAAGCGGGCCGTCGCATAGCGCTCAACGACGTCGGTTTATTTTCCGACGGCACTGCCGTGAAGCTGGTGGGCGAAGAAACCTTCAAGCTCACGCGCAAGTACGTTGACGGCTTCGTGACCGTCAACACCGATGAGCTCTGTGCTGCCATCAAAGACGTGTTCCAAGATACCCGTCACGTAGTGGAGCCCGCGGGCGCGCTGGCCGTGGCTGGCGCCAAAAAGTATCTCACCGAGAACAAATGGAAAAACCGCACAGTGGTGGCCATTACCAGCGGCGCCAACATGAACTTCGATCGCCTGCGGTTCGTGGCCGAGCGCGCGCAGGTGGGGGAAGCGCGAGAGGCCATTTTTGCGGTGACCATGCCCGAAGAACGCGGTAGTTTTCGACGGTTCTGCAGTCTTATCGGGGAACGCAACGTCACCGAGTTCAACTATCGCATGGCCGAAGGCAGCCTTGCCCATGTGTTCGTGGGCCTCCAAGTCACGAAGAACAACGATTCCGAGAAAATCGCCGACAACTTTCGCAAGCACAATTTCGAAACCATCGACCTCACCCACGACGAGATGGCCAAGACTCACCTCAGGCACATGGTGGGTGGGCGTTCGCCAGCGGCCAACAATGAACTTCTTTACCGCTTCGAATTCCCCGAACGACCGGGCGCGCTGATGCGATTTTTGCAGTGCATGTCGCCCAACTGGAACATCAGCCTGTTCCACTACCGCAACCAGGGCTCCGATTATGGACGCATCCTGGTTGGCATCCAGGTACCGCCGGCCGACAAAAAGGAGTTTCGCCAGTTTCTGGTCAACCTGGGCTATCGCCACTGGGACGAATCGCAGAACCCGGCCTATCAGCTGTTCCTGCGCTAGCGTTCAATCCTTGGGTTGCCGAACGGGTGGCGGCTGCGGAGCACGCACCCGTCGCCACACCAGCCAGGCCAAGGGGAGCCACAGAATCACCAACACCGCCGCATTTCCCCAGCGCACATAGGGCGTGTAACCAGTGGTGCCGCGCACGGTCACATCCAGCACGCCCACCTCGTGGGCGGGCAGCGCGTGCTGCACCTTGCCATAACGATCGATCACCGCCGACACCCCGGTGTTGGTGGAACGCACACTGGGGCGGGCGGTTTCGATCGACCGCATGCGCGCCATGTGCAAATGTTGACGCAGCGCCCACGATTCGCCAAACCAGCCCAGGTTGCTCACGTTGGCCAGAATCGTGGCGCCAGGATCGCCGTCGGGGCTTTGGCGGATTCGGGGCAACAACTCTTCGCCAAAGATATCCTCGTAGCAAATGTTGAACGCCACTCGCTGTTCGCCCATCTCGAAGGGATGCTGCCAGCGCTCGCCGCGGTCAAAGTCGCCCATGGGCATGAACATGGCATTGACGAACCACCGAAAGCCCGGCGGCACGAACTCCCCGAAGGGCACCAGGTGTTGCTTATCGTAGCGCCAAGGCACGTTGGCCTGAATCAAGGCGAACGGCGACACATTGCTGTCGAAACCGATCACGCTGTTGGTGTAACGGGATCTGCCGTTGTAGCCCGGTTCGTGGAGCGCGATGCCCGTGACCACCGTGCCGCCCCAGGCTCCTGCCACATCCCGCCAGGGCTGCCACAGTGGCACCGGCAACTGGTCCTGAAAGACCGGTATGGCCGTTTCGGGCAGAATCACAGCGTCGGGCCGAAATTCAGGCACTTCGCTGGGCTGGCCAGCCAGAGCCACGTGGCGGTCGAGCGCCGCCACGATGAGGTTGGG
>JAJUJN010000112.1 GCA_029265335.1 Alcaligenaceae bacterium | reverse complement strand
GCTCGGTTTCACCAGCCCCGTGGCGCTCACGCCGATGCTCACCCGGTGGTTTGTGCGGCGGCGTGGCATGGCGCTGTTCTTTCTCTCGACTGGCTCGATGGCCGGAATTGCGGTGCTCACACCCGCCCTCAGCGCGAGCATCGCGGCAGTAGGCTGGCAGACCACCCTGGTGGGCTTTGCCGCCCTGTTCTTGCTGGTGGTGGTGCCTACCGCGCTTTTCGTGATCTGCGACAACGCACCGCCAGAAGCCGATCGACTGCCTGCTGAAGGTAGCTTGCAAGCTGCTCATGCCTTGGCCAAGGCCACCGAGGCAGCCAAGCCCACGCGCTTGCGCGAATCGCCGGCTTCGGTGGCCGCCATGCCCGAGTCGAGCTTGCGCCAACCCTTACCGCTTTCGGCAGCGGTGGTCACGCTGCCCTTCTGGCAGATTCTGGCGGGGATGTTCGCTTGTGGCTACAGCATGAACCTGTTGGGCACCCACGGTGTGCCCATGCTGGTCGACCATGGCTACGACCCCACCACGGGTGCCATGGGCATCGGCTTGATCGGCTTGGTGGCAATCTTCAGTACCTTGGTGCTCGGCCGCATATCCGACCTCTGGCCGCGGCGACATCTGCTGGCCGCCATCTATGGCGTGCGGGGCCTGGGGTTCTTCGCTCTGCTGCTGGTGGGCACGCAGTGGGAGCTCTACGCCGCCGCCACGGTGGGTGGCATCGTCTGGGCCGGCAGCATCGCTTTGTCGTCGGCGATTCTGGCCGACGTTTACGGTGTGCGTCTGGTGGGCGTGCTCTATGGGCTGGCCTATTTCTCGCATCAGGTGGGGGCGGCCATCAGTTCGTGGTTGGGCGGCTGGGGCTACGAACAATGGGGCTCGCATTGGCCGGCCTTTGGCTCGGCGGGCGCCTTGCTGCTAGTGGCAGCAGCCGTCTCGGCACGGTTGCCCCGAACGGGGTTCGCCCTTTGGCGTCAACCGGCGGTGGCGGGCGGCGCCAGCTGAGCTCATGGGCGTTTGTGGCAAACTGATTGGTTGTCCAATTGGTTGAGTCGAAGTTTTACATGAACGTCATTGAAGAGTCTGTGGTGCAGGAATCAGCTGCAGCGGAAGCCGCCGCATTGGCCTGGCGTGCGCGTTATCACGAAGACGCACCCGAGGGTTTTCCTGCGGAGTGGAACGAAACCCTGGCCCTCATGCTCAAGCACCATTCCGTGCGCCGGTATTTACCTCGTGAAGTGAGCGAAAGCACCTTGCAGGCCTTGGTCGCGGCCGCGCAGTCGGCGTCGACTTCCTCGAATCTCCAGCTTTGGAGCGTCGTGGCAGTGCGCGACGCGCAACGCAAGGCTCGCTTGTCTGAACTTGCCGGCAATCAACGCCATGTGCTCGAAGCCCCCCTGTTCTTGGTGTGGGTGGCCGATTTTGCGCGCTTGCAGCAGGTGGCGGTCGATCACGATGCACCGCTCGAGGCACAGGAATACTTCGAAGCCGGTGTGCTGGGCTGTGTGGACGCCGCGCTGGCCGCACAGAACGCCCTGGTGGCTGCCCAGTCGCTTGGTCTGGGCGGCGTTTTCATCGGCGGGATTCGCAACCACCCCGAAAAGGTGGCGGCAGAGCTCAACCTGCCGCCCGGGGTGGTGGGAGTTTTCGGCATGTGTCTGGGCTACCCCGACCCAGCCGAGGGGGTTACCGCCAAGCCGCGTTTGCCGCAGGCTGCCGTGCTGCACCATGAGCAATATGCCCTGGAACCCCAGCGTGAATTGGTCGCCAGCTACGAACAACGGGTGAACGACTTCTACAGCAGCCAGCAGATGGCGCAGAGCTGGGTGGGACGGGTGCTCAAACGCATGGCCGGCCCCCAGTCGCTCACCGGGCGCCACCGCTTGCGCAACGCCTGGGAAGCTCTGGGTTTCAAGCTGCGCTGATTCGCCCTCAGTTCCTTTGCACCGCCTACGGCCCGGGCGCCGGCAGCATGCGAGGCGCCACGCCCAGGTCTTGCCATTGGCCGGCGTGACAGGTGAACAGCAATATCTGATGCCGCGTGGCGGCGTCGTAGAGCACCCGCTTCATCGCCGCCAGTCGTTGGCTGTCGCTGTGGGTGAGTACGTCGTCGAGCACGATGAGGGTGGGGTGGCCGGCTTCGCGCAGCAGGTCGGCATAGGCCAGCCGGGTAATGAGACCGAGCTGCTCGCGGGCGCCAAAGCTCAGTGCTTCGAGTTCGCCCAGGGCACCTTCGTCGAGCGCTTCACGGGCAATATGGGTAGGAATCAGCTGCTCGTCCAGATGCATGGTCGCCGCCGGAAACAGCAGGTGCAAATAGTGCAGTAAGTGCTGCTGCAAGGGCGCTTGCAGGGCCTGGATGCTGGCCGTGCGGTGCGTCTGCAGGCGCTCGTGCAACAAAGCGAGTGCCTGGGCGCGCCGCTGGAGCTCGTTGAGGTGGCGCTCGCGTTGTTCGACCTGACCCCTCAGTTCGGCCAGGGTTTCGTCGAGGCCTTCGGCTTGCGCCGCGCGCAGTTGGCCGGTGAGGTTGGCGATCTCCACCTCGCGCGTTTGAAAACGCTCTTCCAACAACTTGGCGGAACGTTCCAGGCGCTCCAGATCCTGCGTGAGCAACGTGGGTCGGGCCGCCTCGATGCGTGCCGCGCGCTCGGTTTGCTGCTGCGCCAAGCTGTGCTGCTCGCTGTTGACCACACGCAGCTCCTCCCGCCAGGCTGCCAGTTGTTCATCGGCGACCGCGGTGGCTTGAGCCTGTTCGCGCCGCCATTCCTCTTCCGCCGCCTGGGTTGCGTGCCGCGCCATCGCCAGTTCTTGCTCTTTGCTGCGCCAGCGCGACTCGGCCTGCTCGCGGGCCTGGGTGGCGGCCAGGGCCTGGGCACGTAATGGTGCGAGGTCGGGTGACGGCTGGGCCGGGTCGGGCTTGGGCTCGGGCGTTGTGAGGCGGCGTATTTGTTCGGCCAAAGGCAAGAGGCGCCCCTGCAGGGTTGCCAGGTGCTCCTGCAGCCGCGCCAACCCGTCGGGTGCCAGGCTGTCCAGCAAACGTTGATGATGGCGTAGCTCTTCGTTCAGCGCCCGGGTCTGCTCCAGTCGTTCCTCAGCCTCGTTGAGATGGCGAACGCCCAGAGCATCCAGCATCTGTTGCCAGCGCAGCGTCATCGTCTCGGCTTCGCGCTGCAGGGCTGAAAGGTCTTGGTGGGCAGGGATAATCTGCAGCGTGCCACCGTTCGCCAATTGCAATTCGGTGGTTTCGGTCAGCTCCAGCTTGCCACTGCCTTGCAGTGTTTCGCCATGGAGCGACACGCCGCCGTCCGGCAAATGAAAGGCCAGGCGAGTGACGGATTGCTGCCACTGAACAGCGAGCCCGTCACGCTGCTGCGCCAATTCGCGCAGCGCTTTGACGGCACTGGCGTCGATCTGCACGGCGGCCAATTGTTCCTGCAAACTACGCAGCGTGGTCGCGGCTCTCTCGGCTTCCTGCAAGGCATGGTTGGCCCGTTGATGCGCATCTTGCAGCTGCTGGTGCTCCCGTTGCACGCGCTCATTTTCGGCAGCTTGCTCGCCCTGTGCCAAAGCCTCGTGGGCCAAACGCTCTTGTTGCTGCGTTTCACGCGCCATTTTTTCTGCCTGAACGACGGCGGCCTCGGCTTCGGTGACACGTGTTTGGGCTTGTGCTCGTGCTTCGCTGCGCTCGCGATGACGTTGCGCCTGGCGCTGATGTTCGTCGAGCCGCAGCTGCAACAGCGCGCCCCGGTGCTCCAGCGATTCCAGACGGCGTGCATGTTGTTGAGCTTCTTCCTGCCACCGACGCACCTCATCGAGCGCTTGGCGCACACTGAGCTGCTCCGCGCGCAGTGCCTGCCAAGGTGGGTCGCGCCGTTCGGCATCGTGTTGGGCACGCAATTCGGCAAGGCGATCGGCATCGTGCCGGTATTGGCGGCTGCGCGCCTGAAGCTCCTCGAGTGTGACTTCGTCGGCGCGCTGTTCGGCGAGCAGACGGGCGTACTCCCCGGTTGGCCGACCGGTGGGAGTGAGCAATTGACTGCGCGCTTCTTCCACTTGGGCCAATATGGCATCGCCTACATCGCTGCCCAGGGCGTTGGTGTCGTTACCCAGCGCTGAGCGCAGATGGGGCGCGGCATGAGAGGCAGCATCGCGCAGTTCCTGGCCACTGCCTTGGTCTATCCAGAGCAGCCCAGGAACTCCCCAATGTTCGGCACGGCTACTGCCGCGGCTGGCGTAGCGATAGCCCAGCAACTCTGCCACCAGATCTTCCGCGGCTTCGCCATCGAAGCTCTCGGTGCCCCGACGCAGGTCGAAACGACGCCGATGGATGAAGCGTTTGCTGAGTTGCCACGGCACGCCCTGCCAGATGAATTCGGCCAGCACTTCTGGGGCCGCGCCGCTGTCGCCCCAGGGCTGCAGATCGGTAACGGTGCGTGAGCGATGCCGCTCGAAGAACAAGGCGCGCAAGGCTCGCACCAGCGTGCTCTTGCCCGCCTCGTTGGGACCGGCAATGATGTTCAAGCCCGGCGCAAGGTCGCTGAGTACGTAGGGTTCGCGAAACCGGCGAAGCTGGCGCACTTCCAGGCGAGTCAGCTGCATGGTGCCGAACCCTCCTGCTGTTCGCGCAGCAAGCCAGCCAGAATGGCCAGTGCTTCGGTGGCTACCTCGCCGTCTGCTTGCTCCTGGAGGTTGCGCAATTCCTCAATCACGTCACCCATATAGCCGGTGGCTTGCAGGCTGGCGAGATCGTTGGGGGTGGGCACCAGGCGCAATCCGCGCCGGTCGAATTCCACGCAACGATGCCGGGCCTGCGCGGTGGCTACCGCAGTTTGCAGCCGCTGTTCATCGGCCAGGTTGATCTCGCCGCGCACCTGCAAGGCCAGCACGGCTGGGGGCGGCAGGGCGGCCAGGCGTTCGCACAAAGCGTGAACGTCGCCCGGAACATGGAGGGTTACCTGCCACTCTTGCCAGCAATATTGCGCCACGGCGAGCGGCGTGACTTGTGGCTCGGCCCCCGGTTGGGGAATATCCACCAGCAACGCCTGGCCCGCCCCATTGTCCTTGAATCGGTCGGGCTCGGGCGTGCCGCTGTACCAGGTTCGAGCATTGATGCTTTTGAGGCCATGCCAGTCGCCCAGTGCGAGATAGTCGAGACCGGCGCGCTCGGCGCGATCAGCTGCGATGGGGTTGCCGCTATCGATGTCGTCGTCCAGCACGCCGGTCACGCTGCCGTGCGCCAGCCCCACGCGCACCAGGCCTGCTGAGCTGCTGAGCGTGTCGAACACGTTGCTCACGTCGGTGACCGTCTGCCGCTGAGTGAGAGGTGTAGCCAGCACGGCGAGGCTGAGCTGGGGAAATTCGGTGGCTCCAGGCTGGAGCAGCACATGCACATGAGGTGGCACGATTCCCAGGCGTTGTGCGCGATGCCATACGCTTTCGGGCACGGCCGCATCGTGATTGCCTGGCAACAACAGCCACGGGCCCCGATAGGCTTCGAGCGCCATGAACACGCGACGCAGGGTGCGTTCGCTCACACCTTGTGCGTCGAAAATGTCGCCGGCCACCAGCACGGCATCCACAGCGTGATCAGTGGCAAGTTGGGCAAGCTTCTCTACTGCGGTGAAGCGGGCTTCGGCCAGGGCGGCGGCGTCGTCGGCCGGGAAACGACCATACTGGCGCCCGATCTGCCAGTCGGCCGTGTGCAGGAACTTGGGCATGACGGCAAAGGTAGCACGACTCGCTTCGGTGACGAGTGCGCGACAATGGCAGCTTTGTATTCATCTGCAGTTTGACATGACTCAGTCGGATTCCGCTGTTGTTCGTCCGTTACCGCCACCGTTGTGGGTGCTGGTGCTCATTACCCTGAGCGGAACCCTTGCAATACATATCTTTGTGCCCGCCTTGCCCTTGGTTGGGCGCGATCTGGGCGTGAGCATGGCCGTGATGCAGAACACGATCAGTCTCTACATTCTGGGCTTGATGGTGGGCCAGCTCATCTACGGGCCTCTGGCCGACGGTTTTGGCCGGCGACCAGTGTTGTTGGTGGGGCTCTCGCTGTTTTTTCTGGCCAGTCTGGCGGGGGCGTTTTCGCCCAACGCTGATGCGCTGATCGGCAGCCGGATACTGCAGGCCCTGGGCGGCTGCAGCGGGCTGGTGCTGGGTCGCGTGATTGTGCGCGACACTGCCTCCGGCCACGACACGGTGCGGCGCCTGGCGCTCATGAACTTGCTCACCACCTTGGCGCCAGCCATCGCACCGTTGATCGGCGCCACCTTGGCGCAGACCACCAGCTGGCGCATGCTTTTCGTGTTTCTGGCGGTGCTGGGGGCGCTCAACCTCTGGCTCACCTGGCGGTGGGTAGGCGAAACGGGGCAGCCCAGTGGTGAAGTGAAGGTGCGCGGCCTGGCCCGTGACTATCGGCAAATGCTCGGCCATAGGCGCTTCGTGGCGCTGGCGGTAGGCGGCAGCTGTGCCACCATGTCGGTGTACGCCATCTTGGTGGCTTCGCCATTTATTCTGGTGGATCAGTTGGGCCGCAGCACCACGGAAATGGGCCTGGTGATCATGGGTCTGGCCCTGGGGATGTCGCTGGGCAATGCCATTACCAGCCGCCTGGCCGGGCGCGTGCGCCTCGACAGACTTTTGATCAACGGTAATTTGCTGGCGGCCACCTGTGCGGTGCTGTTCACCGCCTTTGTGCTGGTCGACCAGCTGGCACTGTGGAATCTCGTGCCGCTCTTTTTCCTGTACAGCATGAGTGTGGGTTTTGCCGGCCCAGGTGCGGTGACCAAAGCCATCAGTGTCAACCCCCGGCTCACCGGCACGGCCTCGGGGCTTTACGGCGCCTGCCAGATGCTGGTGGGTGCGCTGGCCACCAT
>JAJUJN010000515.1 GCA_029265335.1 Alcaligenaceae bacterium | reverse complement strand
GCAATGCTGAAACCGCGCCAGATCAACAGGCAATACAGCACCAACAGCACGATGGCGCCCACCAAACCCTGCTCTTCGGCGTGCACGGCAAAGATGAAATCGGTGGTTCGTTCGGGAATGAAGTCGAGCTGCGATTGGGTACCGTTCATGTGCCCCTTGCCAAAGACACCTCCCGAACCGATGGCGATCGACGCCTGTATGGTGTGGAAGCCGCGACCCAGTGGGTCGCTGCTAGGGTCGAGCAAGGTGCATACCCGGTGCTTCTGATATTCGTGCAAAACCACCCAGTCGGTGTCAGCATCACATAGCGGTTGCTGAAACACCAGCAGGCCCACCACCAGGGCCGCCCCGGCCGCTGCCACCGGCACCATCAGCCGTGCCGATAGACCTGCAAAGAAAATCACCGCAAAACCCGCACCGAAAACCAGCAGCGCAGTGCCGAGGTCGGGTTGTTTGACGATGAGCAGAAATGGCAGGGCCAACAAGACGCCGGCCACGATGAAATCGGTCCACCGCAAAGTGCTTTCGCGACGGTGGAAGTACCAGGCGAGCATCATCGGCATGGCGATCTTCATGATCTCCGAGGGCTGCAGGCTCACCAGACCAAGATCCAACCAGCGCTGGGCGCCCTGACGGGTATCACCCACCACTTCCACCAGCACCAGCAACAACAGGCCGACGCCGAACAGGGGCACGCTCACTCTCTGCAAAAATCGGGGCGAAAGTTGGGCCACCAACCACATCACCAGAGCGGCCAGGCCGAAGTTTCTCAATTGCGTATCGAACCGACCGGTGCCGCCGCCCACCGCCGAGTAGAGGGTGGCCAGCCCCACAGCGGCGATTGCGGCGAGGATGATCAACAGCCACACGTCGAACACCCACAAGCGATTCAGCAGCAGCTGCAACCAGCGCGATCTCATGGCGCCACCTCACGGGCGTCGCCGGCTGGGCGATGCAGGACCTCTGGTGAGCCGAGAGTGCGTACGCTGAAACTGGCACGAGGGGTGCCCGGCGCTGTCGGTTCGTTCGACCCAGCCGCAGGTCGCTGTGGCGGCGGAGGCCGCACGAAGGATTGAGCCACGGCTTGCGGGCGGGGGGCAGTGTCGGCCGCCCGTTGGGCGAGGATACGTGGCGCCTGCGCGGCTTCTTCGGCTTCAGCCTGCAACTGTCGAATCGACTGAGGGTGACGTTCGAGCAGCCAATAATCGAAGATGGCTCGGGCCACCGGGGCCGCAGCCGCACCGCCCCAACCCCCGTTCTCGACCAATACCGCCAGCGCAATCGCGGGCTGATAGGCAGGAGCGAAGGCCATGTAAAGGGCATGATCGCGCAAACGCTCGGCCACTTCGTCGGCGTCGTAGTTGGCGCCGTCGAGGCTGAACACCTGGGCCGTTCCGGTTTTGCCCGCCACATCGT
>JAJUJN010000366.1 GCA_029265335.1 Alcaligenaceae bacterium | reverse complement strand
GATGTTTATTGGAAGGCCTTGATCGAGCCCAACATCCGACTCAACAATCACCGTCGCTTGTGGCCAAAATCACTGCTGACAGCACCCGACGAAGAGCAAATCCCCGTCTACCCCAAAGAACAAATCCACATCTTCGTGGTGGGCGGCGAAATCAGTCCCATGATGCAGGCCTGGAAAGCCCTTCCGCCGGTGAGCGTCGCCATCGACCCCTGGCGGTAAACCGCTCCACCCCAACCCCTATCCCGCCGGCTCTTCCTCCAACGTCAGTACCACCACCGCGATCCGGTCCACCTCGGCGTACACCTCGGATTCCAGCTCTTCCCCGAACACATCGGGGTCGAGCTCGCGGTAGTGCCATTGGCACTCTCCCGCTTCCAGAAGTGGGCGTGCGGCTTCCAAGAGAAGACTCGTGCCCGAGACAATGGGGGTGCCTGTGTAGAGCAGCAAGGTGCCGCCGGGGTTGAGCCGCTGCAGTGCGGTGGCGATGATGTCGAGCGAAAGGCCGGTGCCTAGCTTGCCGCCGCCGTGACGGTAGGCGCGGGGGCCGGTGTCTTGCATATAGGGCGGGTTGGCCACGATGAGGTCGAATCCGCCTGGAACTTCAGCCAGCAAGTTGCTGTGCCTCACTTCCACACTCACCCCGGCTAGCTCGGCGTTGATGCGCGTGAGCGCCAGGGCTTTGGGGTTGATGTCCACCGCAATCACTTCTGCTTGAGGCAAGCGCAGAGCGAGCTCGATGGCGCCCGCGCCGCTGCCGGCGCCGATGTCGACGGCGCGCCGAATGGGCTGATCTTGCCGATCCACGTGATCCCACATGGCTTGCACGTAGCGGTAGGTGTCGGGCCCGAAAAATACCGCGTCGTCGGCGGTGGTAGGCCACGCCGAGTGGAAGTAGATGCGGTCGCCCAGGGTAGACGCGCGCAGCACGCTGCGCCACCCGTCTTGGTGCGGCGCGAGAATGTCCGCTTCGTGCATCAGCCGAAAGATGCTGCTGGGAATCACGTCCTCACGAAAGGGACGGCTCCAGCCGAGCGCGCCATTGAGATCGTGCGCCCAAGCATTGCCGGGGCGTGCGTTCACGCGCGCGTGGGTGGCGGGCGTGGGCGTGATGTGGCGGTAGTTGTAGGCATGGAGGGCGCGGCCCAGGGGCAGCAAGGGGGAGCTGACCGAACGACGGCCGCTTCCGGCATCATCCGCAAGCTCCGCTCGGTTTGGCGGGCTGATCGAATGGGGCGGCCCGTACTGTGGTGGCGCGCTCGCCAGCGCGCCGTGGCCGTCGTGGGTGTGCCGCTGGATGGCTGAACGGAGTGTGTTCGTCATCTTATTCATGGAGCGCTTGGGCAAAGAGTCGAGTGGCCAGAAGGCCGGCCGGCGTGTGGTGATGCGTGGGCGACAACAGAGGCACCAGGCGGTCCATGGCGGCTTCTCGGCTAGGGGCCTCGTTCACCTCCTGTTGCAGCCGAAGAACATCGCGGTTGAAGTCGTTATTCTTTCCACGTCCGCCCACAGCGGCCGTGCCGCCTTCAACCTCCACACCACTCGGCTGTTCGGTTTCGCCCTCCAAACCGATCGCATCTCGGCTTCGGCAACCCACGCCCAAAACAGATTTCTGATTGCGATACCAATACCGGGCTGGGGTGCTCAGAGGCAGCGTATCGCCGGCAATCCAATCATGGATCACTTGCCGGTCGTATGCGTTGAACACGCCAAACATCGGCGCCTTCTCACCGCAGAGCAGCTTCCAGAAACGGCTGTTGTCGGGGTTCTGATGGCGCTGAATCCAACCCGCTTTTTCCAGGGCTTGTAGAAAGCTCCCCATCTGACCGGGAGTCGAGAGCCAATCATTTACCGTCTTGCCCCCAATTCGGCAGTAATCGGAATGGAGGCTGGAACCGACGCTGGCTTTCTCGGCAAGCACCTTCACCACTTCCTGATCGAGGTCGAATCCCTCGATCACATCGTTGGTGCTCACACCATGCGAGCTCATTCGGTAGCCATTGCGCACGCGCCGGTAAAACTCCTCGTGATCGCCAAAGGTGGGCAAGGCGTCAAACACCGAACGCACCGCACGCGCCGAATGGCCGGTGGCGGCGTTGTCGATGGTCACGTGCAAGGTAAAGTAATAAGGGTCGATGCCCAATTCGTTCAACTCATAGGCGCTGATCAGCAAATGCAAAGGCAACTGCTCGTAGCCCAGGTTGAAACCAATCACTTCCGGTAGAAGATCTTCGGTATGCTGCGCCAGCGCCAGCTGAATGGCGCCTTGAGTGAAGAATGGCGAATCCAGTGAACGCCAACTCTCGCATTCGTGGGCGGCCAACAATCGCTGATAAAGCAGCACATGATTCATCTCGGGGTCGCCGTCGCCTAGCTCCTCGAGATAGATTCGGATCAATTCGGCGTAGCGAGCATCGCGCCACTGGTTCACCACGCCATAAAGCCACGCGCCATCCACCAATTTGGTGGGCGCCACACCTCGCAAAAAATTCAGCGCATGCGCCTTATTGCGCAGATAGCGCCGCCCTGCCCCTGTCTGGCGATCGGTCAGATACTCGCGATAACGCTCACCAACGGCCGCAGTGCTCGACGTCGCCCAGGCCGACAGATCACTCATGTCGTCGGGCAGATCGTCCGTGCCATCTTCGGCAATCACCAATTGCTCGGCCAAAAACCGACGCGACGCTCGCAGCACCGAAGGGTCGCTGCTGGCGTCGGGTTCCAGCATTCTGAAATAAAGATCTTTGGCATCCG
>JAJUJN010000301.1 GCA_029265335.1 Alcaligenaceae bacterium | reverse complement strand
GGCTTCGGGCAGGCGCGGCGGATGCCAGCTTTCGTCGCGACCATGAATGGCACGCACCGAATCGCCGGTGGAAAAACGCTCGCCGAGCAGCTCGCTCAGTTCGGCAAACGCTGCCGGCAACCGGCCGGCATGCTCATGTTCTGTGGGGGCGGTAAGGTGATCCATGGTTCAACGTTTTGCGATTTCAGCTTCGACTTTGGCGATTTCTTCACGGAAGGTTTCGAGGGCAGCCTCGCCATCAATGCCCAGGTCCTTCATACGTTTGATCCAGTCTTCTTCGAGTTTCTTGCCTTCGGCTCGGATACGGGCCACGTCGTCGTCAGACGCCACCACGATGTGGTAGCCCGCTTCTTTCATTTTGTCCCACGACTCGTTCTCGACCTTGTCCCAGGCCTGGCCGGCTAGACGAGCAAAAGACTCACCTGAGACTCTGTCGATGGCCTTGCGATCTTCTTCGCTGAGCTTGTCGTAGGCGTTCTGATTCATGATGAGATAGTGCGTGTCGCGATACAACCCGCCAGGAATGCGATAGGCGTTCTGCAGAATGTCGTCCATGCGGAAGCTATGCACCGAGTCGGAGTTGAACATCACACCGTCTACCACGCCGCGCGACAGCAGCTCGTAGGCTTCGCTGGCCGAGGCGAACTGCGGCACGACGCCCAGGCGGCTGGAGATATCCTGCACGATGCCGCCCGTGGCGCGCAAACGCATGCCCTTGAGGTCGTCCAGGTTTTCTACCGGCTTGCCCTCGCGAGTAAAGACATGGCCAGGCCCGTGGGTGTAGAGCCCCAGCAGATGCACGCCATCGAACTCACCGTGATCGGCAAAATGCTCCTGATAAGTACGCCAATAGGCCACGGCCGCGCTTTCAGCATCGTCGGCGTAGCCGGGGAAGGTCATGCCATAGGCCGTGGGAAAGCGGTCGGCCGTGTAGGCATGCACGCTAAGCGCCGCATCCGCCACGCCGTCGCGCACCAGGTCGAAGTGAGCAGGCGGGCGACCCAGGGCCGGCAGAAACTGCACGGTAACGCGACCTTCAGTGGCTTCTTCCACGTTGGCTGCCCAGGGCTCCAGAATCTCGACCGTGATGGGGTGCGTGGGCGGCAACCAGTTCGAGAAGCGAAGCTTGGTATCGGCCTGGGCAAGACTGGCAAATGAAGTGGCTGCCGCCAGGGCGGCCAGCAGTGTGGTTTTCTTGAACATGGATGAAGTCTCCTGTTTATTGGCAAAAAAATGCGTTCGGGCGCCATCTGATTTTTTGGGGACGCCCGAACTCCTTACGCGCCCAGTGTTATAGGTGACTGGGCAAATACAACACGAGCCAAGGCACGCTGGCGAGCAAGGCCAGCCTGACCACATCGGCGAGCACGAAAGGCACGACGCCCCTCACAATAGTGCCGGTAGAAACATCCGGCAAGGTGGCCCGCAGCACGAAAATGTTCATACCAATGGGAGGCGTAATCAAGCTGATTTCGGTGACCACCACCACGATGATGCCAAACCAGATCGGGTCGAATCCGTAGGCCATCATCAGCGGGTAGAAAATGGGCACCGTGAGGAGCATCATCGACATGCTCTCGAGCACCAGGCCCAACACGATATAGGTAACCAACACGCACAGCAGCACCTGATTGGGGGTGAAATCCATGATCTCCACCCAACTCATGAGCGCTTGCAGCAGACCGGCCACATTCACGAAATTGGAGAAAATCAGGGCGCCGATCACGATTGCGAACAGCATGGCGGTCACTCTGGCAGTTTCCACCAACACTTCGATGCACTCGCGCAGACGCATGCCACCGCGCACGACCGCAAACAGGCCTGCGAACCCCGCGCCGATGCCGGCGGCCTCGGTGGAAGTGAAAACGCCCAAATAGATGCCGCCGATCACCACCAGAAAAAGTACGGTGACACCCCAAACCCGCTTCAAGAGACGCAGCCGATCGGCCCAGGAAGTGCGCTCACCCGGTGGCCCGGAAGCCGGGTCAAAAGCAGTGACTACCACCACGGCGAGGCTGTATAGCGCCAGACCCAAAATTCCGGGAATGATGCCGGCAATGAACAACGCACCGATGTTGGAATTGGTGAGAATGCCGTAGAGAACCAGCGCCACAGAAGGTGGAATGAGGATGCCCAGCGTGCCGCCGGCGGCGATCGACCCAGCAGCCAGCGAATCCTTGTAGCCAAATTGGCGCATCGACGGCATGGTTACACGCGACATCGTGGCAGCGGTGGCCAGGCTGGAACCGCAGACTGCAGAAAACCCGGTACAGGCCAGCAAGGTGGAGTGCGCCAAACCCCCGCGAAAATGCCCCACCAGCGAGTAAGCTGCCGAGTAGAGGTCTTCGGAGAGCCGCGCGCGGGTAATGAAGTTGCCCATGAGAATGAACAGGGGCAACACGGCCAGGTTGTAGTTGAGCGTGGTGTCGAAGGCAGTCTGGCCCACCATGGCCAGGGCGCCAGTCCAGCCCACCACCATGCCAAAGCCAATGAAGCCAGCCAACGCCATGGATAGAGCGATGGGCACCCCCACCGCCGCCATGACGAACAGCCCGAGCAGGCCCACCCAGAGCGCAGAATTCATACTCAGGCACTCCCTGGCGCTGACGGGGGCACGGGCGCGCCCGTGACGGCCGCGCGCACGGCGCACAAGGCCTGATAGAAGAAGATCAAGGCTGAGGCCGCGGCGCAGACCGAAATGAAGATAGCCACCGGCGTGATGGGCACATTGAGAAACGGTGTGGTGTCGCCATAGCGCATGATGGTCTGCGTGCGAGCGATGAGCCGCCATGCCAACAGTCCCATCACGCCGCCGCTGACCAGATCCACCAGCGCACGCACCAAAGGCTGTAGGCGGCCGGCCAATATTTTGTCGAAATAATCGAGCCGGATATGCTCATTGGCCGCGGTGACCAAGGGCAATGCGGCAAACACCACCACCCCCAGCAGCAGCTCGATCATTTCGCCCGCGCCCGGCACCGGTGAGTTGAAAACGTAGCGCCCGGTGACATCGACCAACATCAGGAACATCATGCTTGCCAACGCCAGCGCGGCACACAAACCCGCCAGCGCAGCTCCCGATCGGATGGGCCACCACAGCCAACCGGGTTTGCGCTCGCGCAGGGGAACTTCGCTCATCTTGTTGCTCCTTGGGAGGTACCCCTGTGGTCGTGCCGGATCGGCAGACAGCGCGCGGCCGCATTCATAGTCGTATTCTTAGACATGTAATAAACTACATCCGACGGATTCTACTTCAGACCAGGTAGAGGACGCTCACAAGGCAGATAACGGCCGCGCCCGGGGGGCGCCGAAACCACACCTTCTTGGTAAAGCACCTCGCCATTGCCGATCACCCAGCGTGGCCAGCCTCGCACCTCTCGCCCTTCGTAAGGTGTGTAATCGGCCTTGTGATGCAGAT
>JAJUJN010000337.1 GCA_029265335.1 Alcaligenaceae bacterium | reverse complement strand
GATTTGAAGTGGAGGATAACCTGGGTTGCCCAGATAGCGAATGTTGGCGCCGAGCCCTTGCAGGGCGTCGACGAGATCGCCAATTGGGCGCTCGTGCATGCGGGGCACTCACGACAGACGAAAGCTTCCGGCCTGCAAGTCCAGAGCCGCGACCAATGAGCGGAATGCCGTGCCAGCATTGCCCAAAAACAACTCGCCGGTTTGTCTTGGCCACGGCACACCGCCCTGCACGCGCCAAACGTCGTTACCCAGCGCTTCGAGCTCGACGCCCAGCTGGGTAAGGGCCTGTTGCATGACGTCGGTATCGTCGGACGCCAGCACACCCTGTAGTTCAGTGACACCCTCGGCCAGCGCTGCCAATAGCAAGGCTCGGTTCGAGATGCTCTTGGACCCGGGCAGGTCGATAGTCCCCGCGGCCGAACTCACGCGAGGCAAGGCCAGGGCCTCGCTGCGCTCGGCAGGCTCAAGGGTTGAAGAAGAAGTCATGCACTCACTCGCAAAATATTGGGCGGCATCAAGCCTCGATTAAACCAAAATATCTTGACCTGCCCCACGACCGCGGTGGCTTTTCTGGCTTTGCCCCACTTGCCAGTCGCACCAACGGGGTGACCAAACTGGCTATATTAAGGGTCATGCCTTTGAACACGAGACAGTTGTGACCCAGCCGCCTCCTGCTGCCAGTTTTCGCCTGCTCACCGCGGCCGAGAAAGAAGCCTCCATGCAGCGCACGCTCGATGAAGGCTGGAACGGCCAGAACGATATCTGGATTTTTGGTTATGGCTCCCTGGTGTGGCGTCCGGGCTTCGAACACGCCGAGGCGCGCCAGGCCACTTTGGTGGGCTACCATCGTTCGCTCTGCCTTTGGTCGCGCATCAATCGCGGTACACCCGAGCAACCCGGCCTGGTGTTCGCTCTCGATCGCGGAGGGTCATGCCGTGGCCTGGCCTATCGCTTGAGATCCAGCCAGGTACCCAACGTGTTCCCCCAGCTCTGGGAACGCGAAATGCCGTCGGGCGCCTACCAGCCTCGCTGGCTGAATGTACGCACGCCCGAAGGGTCGGTGCCGGCACTCACCTTTGTGATGGATCGCAACAGTTCCGGCTACGCCGGCAGGCTACCCGAGCAGAAAATCCTCAGCATTGTGCGCTGTGGCCAAGGCATCTATGGCCATTGCGTGGAGTACGTGGCCGAAACTGCTCGCGCTTTGCGCCAGCATGGCATTGTCGACCAGCGCCTGGAGTCGCTGGTGCGTCAACTCGAAGCCCCGGAATTGTCGCCCTGACCCCCCGCCACAGGCTGGCGCAGTGGCCCGCGCCCTGCGCAGCCCCTGTCACAGCGTTATCATTTGATCTCACAACTTCCGTTATTTCCTGCCGCGGCCCGCATGTGCTCTTGCCCGCCTGCCAGCAGCTTTGGATCCCGCTCATGCCACCAGCCGATCTGCGTCTTACCGACAACCCGAA
Source organism: Alcaligenaceae bacterium (assembly GCA_029265335.1). Lineage (GTDB taxonomy): Bacteria > Pseudomonadota > Gammaproteobacteria > Burkholderiales > Burkholderiaceae_B > Verticiella. The sequence goes on along the minus strand of JAJUJN010000337.1, from coordinate 1,590 downwards.
AGAACTTTCCGAGCGCATCGTTGCGGCCTCACCCTTCGATCAGTTCAACCGCTGGTACGCCGAGGCGCAAGCTGCCAACGTGATTGAGCGCGACACCATGACACTCGCCACCGTCAGCCCTGAGGGGCAGCCGTCGGCACGAGCCGTGCTCCTCAAGGCTTTCGATGAGCGCGGCGCTACCTTCTATACCAATTTTCAATCCCGGAAGGGCCAGGAATTGGCGCACAACCCCAAGGCCGCCCTGCTCTTTTACTGGGCACGGCTCGACCGCCAGGTGCGGATCGAAGGTCAGGTGGAGCGTATTTCCGACGCCGAAGCCGACGCCTACTATCGCAGCCGACCGTTGGGCTCGCGCATCGGCGCTTGGGCCTCGCCCCAAAGCCAGCCGCTCGCCGATCGCAACGAGCTCGACCAACTCGAGGCCGAGGCCCGACAGCAGCTGGGCGACAACCCTCCTCGCCCGCCATTCTGGGGCGGCTATCGGGTGGTTCCGCAACGCTTCGAGTTCTGGCAAGGACGCCCCTCGCGACTGCACGACCGACTGCTTTATGAGCGCGTGCCCCACGGCTGGCAGCTCAAGCGCCTGGCCCCCTGAGATCGCACATGACTCGTTTTTCTGTACACGCACGCACCCCTGATTTCGAGCCAAAGGATTTTCGCACGGCGCTGGGACGCTTTCCTACCGGCGTCACCATAGTCACCGCACGTGACGACAACGGCGAACCCGTGGGGCTCACCGTGAGCTCCTTCAATTCGGTATCGTTGCATCCACCTCTCATACTGTGGAGCCTGGCGTTGCGTTCGCGCACGCTCCCTATTTTCGAGCGCATCGATCGCTACGCTGTGCATGTGCTCGCGGCCGGTCAGGCGCGGCTCGCACGCCAATTCGCCACCGTGCCCGGGCGCGATCGCTTCGCCGACGTGGCCTGGGATACCAACGAGTTCGGTACCCCACGGTTACTCGAAGGAGTGGCGGCCTGGTTCGAATGTTTCAATCGGAGCCGCCACGAAGCAGGTGATCACATGATCATGGTGGGCGAGGTCGAGCGTTGCGGACATTCGAGCGATATGCCACTGGTGTTTCATGCCGGCGGATTCGACCTCACCCCGCGTGACGACCTCTAGTCTGCGAGCCTTTCCCCTCATCGGGCCACGCCCTTCGCCCCGCCAAGAGAGGGAGCCTGGATACATCGAGGGAAGACTGGCCGCGTTTGACAAGCACCGAGATTCGCCCTATATTTGCGTTCTTGCAGCGCTACACGAATCCCATCGCAAGCTTGCAAAATGCGGGAATAGCTCAGTTGGTAGAGCGCAACCTTGCCAAGGTTGAGGTCGCGAGTTCGAGACTCGTTTCCCGCTCCAGAATTGCCAAAGGGAAGCCACCGCTTCCCTTTTTCGTGATGAAGCCCATCGCGTCGGCGCAATGGCAGAGTGGTTATGCACCGGACTGCAAATCCGTTTACCTCGGTTCGATTCCGGGTTGCGCCTCCAGGATGCCACACCGCGCGGGAATAGCTCAGTTGGTAGAGCGCAACCTTGCCAAGGTTGAGGTCGCGAGTTCGAGACTCGTTTCCCGCTCCAGAATTTCAG
>JAJUJN010000139.1 GCA_029265335.1 Alcaligenaceae bacterium | reverse complement strand
CCCGCGGGCTCCACCAGTATCAGGCCGTACATGCCGTTACTGATGTGCTGGGCCACCATGGGCGTGGCGCAGTGGTAAACGTACAGCCCCGGCTTCAAGGCACGGAAGGTAAAGCTCTTGGTCTGGCCAGGCGCCGCCTGGGTGACGTCGGCACCGCCTCCCGGCCCGGTCACGGCATGGAAATCCACCGAGTGAATATGGGTGGAATCGATGTCGTTGCTCATGTTCACGGTGACGGAATCACCCTCGCGAATGCGAATGAACGGCCCGGGAACCCGGTCGTTGAAGGTCCAGAACACATACGAACTGCCGTCGTCCAGACGCCCTTCGACCTCGGTGGTAACCAGATCCACTACCACGTGCTGGGGCCCGCGATCGCCCACGGGCTCACCCACTTCGTGAGGATCCTGCGCCACGTCGAGAATGTCGCCGAGATCTTCAGGCTCTTGATCGCCCACGATCAAGGAGCCGTACATGCCTGCCGCCCGGTGGCCCGGCAAGGTGCACAGATACTCGAAAGTGCCCGACTCGCCCGCACGGAACACGATGACGGTGGAGGCTCCCTTTTGCTGAACGATGTCGGACTGGGCGCCAAACTCGGGCACCGCGATATCGTGCTGGGCGCCGTCGCCGTTTACCAGGTTGATTTGCACCACGGCCCCTTCGGGAACCTTGAGGTCGGGGTTCACCACATCTTTGATGTTGCCGGTTACTCCAATGAACACGAGCTTGCCGTCGGCAATGGCGGTGCGGAGATTGAAAGTGACGTCGGGACTCATCGTGACATCACGAGACGGTTGCGCCGCCGCAGCCATCGCGGGCATCAGCAAAGCCATCGCAAAAATCCAAAACCAGCGAACCCACAAACGTTTCATCAGCATGATGCAGCCTCTCAAGTACTCTTTTGAGCCGCCGTGCCCAGCGCGACTACGGTTCGACAGGAAGGTGACCAGCATCAGCACCCTGAACAGTTTCAGTTGCTGCCTGAATGGGCCACCATGACGGTAACAATCGGCGCAGTTCCTTGCGTTGCCAGCGGGGGTCGATCAGTTCAATCACACCGTAATCGGCGGGGGTACGCACCACACGGCCAGCGGCTTGAATGACGCGTTGCAAGCCCGGATACAGCGTAGCGTATGCATAAGCCCGTTGTTGACCAAAGCGATCGGCCAATCGTTGATGCAACAGCCGCAAGCGCGCATCTTGCGGCGCCAGCCCCAAGGTTACGACGAATGCGCCAATCAAACGAGACCCCGGCAAGTCCACGCCTTCGCCGAAGACACCTCCCAGCACCGCCAGGCCTACTCGCATACCCCCCGGCTCGAAGCCGTCGAGAAACCGCTGCCGCTCGGCCGGCGACATGCCCGGCGCCTGCACGATCACAGGCAAGGCGGGATCGAGCGCCAGCAAGGCCTGGTGCAGCAATCGCAAATAGGCAAAACTGCTGACGAACACCAAATAGTTACCGGGATGGTGGTTGAAGCGGCGAGACACTCGGCTGGCAATAGCTTCGGCCGAGTGCTCGCGCTGCGCCAAGGCGGTAGGCAGGTCGGTCACCAGCTTCACTTGCAATTGTTGAGCGGAGAATGGGCTGGGCAGATCGAGCTCGAATACGTCTGCTGGCAGGCCGAGAAGGTCACGTTGAAAGTTGAAGGGGGTGAGTGTGGCCGAAAACAGGGTTGCAGACGCCGCTTGACGCCAGCGGGGCGCCAGCCAGTCGGCCGGAACCAGGTTGTGCAGGGCCAGGCGTCTGGTGTCGGCCTGCCATTCCAGCGCACTGTGGTCGGCCAGTTTCTCGGCGAGGTTCACGAAGGCCAAGACTTCGAACAGCAGGTCTTGCTGCGCCGGCGTGGCGGCATGGTCTGAAAAATGATCCAGCAGATCGGTGGTCAGGCGTTGCAGTTTGGTCAGGAATGCTTCTGGCAGCTCGGCGATCCAGCCGCTTTCGCGTTCGCGCCACTCACGCCAGATCGAGCGCGAGCGACGCAGCGCACGCTGCAAGGGAGGAGCCGCTCCGCGCGCGGCCTCGCGCCAGGATGCTTCGCGCAGCTCGGCAGAATACATCTGGCGGGCACGCTCGATCAGATTGTGCGCTTCGTCTACAAGAACTGCCACGCGCCATTGTTCCTGCACGGCATAGGCGTGCAACAAGGCATGCACGTCGAAGTAATAATTGACGTCGGCCACCACGACATCGGCCCAACGCGCCAAGTCTTGCGCCAGATAATAGGGACAAATCTCGTGGCGGCGCGCAATCTCGCGCACGGCAGTCTCGTCGAGCAGCGTGGTGGGTGCAGGCGCGCCGGCCGCAGCGTCGCCACTCGGGGCTGGGGTTGCGTGGGTTTCGTCCGCCTCAAGGTCAGCGCTACTGTTCTCGGCAACGCTCAGAGCGGCGGCACGAGCAGCTGCCAGCCGATCGTAGAAGCCGCGCGCCAAGGGGCAGCTATCGCCCTGGCACGCGCGATCGGGGTATTCACAGAGAGTGTCGCGGGCCATCATTACCAGCACCCGTGTTCGAGATCTACCGGGCAGGGGCGCGAGCAGCTCGCGCAGACCGTCCAGCGCCAATTGGCGCGCCGTGCCCCGCACGGTGAGATAGAAGATGCGGTCGACATCCTCGCGAGGCATGGCCTTGAGCGACGGAAACAACGTGCCCAAGGTTTTGCCCAGCCCCGTGGGCGCCTGCAACAGCAAAGAGCGCCTGTGCCGGATGGCCCGGTACACCGCCACCGCCAGTTCTCGCTGGCCATCGCGATAGGCGGGCAATGGCCAAGCCAGTGCCTCCAGCGCCTCGTTGCGGCGCCGCCGGTGCGCGGCTTCGGCTTCAGCCCAATGGCGATACCTTTCGCAGCGCTCCTCCAGCTCGGCCCACAAGACGTCAGTGGCTACGGTTTCATCGCAATAACTTTCGCTGCCGTCGCGGATATCCAGATACACGCGCCGCAGATGCACCACCTCGCGGCCTTCCTGCCGACCCCACAGGGCGCCGTAACAGCGCAATTGCGCACGATGTCGCTCCTGTTGCCCAAGGCTCAGCCGACGCCATTCGCCGCGGGTGGTTTTTACCTCTTCCAGCCGACCTTCGGCAGCCACCACACTGTCGATGCGGCCGCGCACGCGCAATCCTGCGCACTCCGCCGCTACCGCCACCTCGGCCACCACCCCTTCGCTCTGCGCAGCCGCGCGGCGCCGGTGCCACTGAGCGCCTTCGAGAGCAGAGGGACCAGGGGTGAAACGATGGTCGAGATCGCCCTGGCGAGCCGCAAAATCGCACAGTGCGCCCACGGAAACCTCGAGGACCTCCTCGGCTTGTTTCACGCGTTCTCCCACTGCACATGCACCACACGTACGGGCATACGGTGACGATGCAGGAAATCCAACCAGAGACGTTGATGGTCCTGCAAGCGATCACCCGGACCTTTCACCTCGATCCACTCATAACGCGCGGTGTTGGGCCACCAACGGAAGAGGTCTGGCATGCCGCTGCGGTGCGCGCGCAAATCCCGTAGCAGATGACGAATCAGAAGCTCGACATGCTGCGCTGGCATGCAGTGCAACACCCCTTCGAGCAAGGTTTCGTCCCAAGCTCCCCAGGCCATCATGGAGTTGGCCACACCATGCCGGCTTTGCCAGATCGTACGCAGCTTCGTTCGCCAGCTGTCGTCCTTGAGCGCGGCCAGGCAACGCTCCAAGGTTTCACGGCGTGTTTCGGGGAAAGACTCGCGCAGCAGGTCGGCCGGTCCGCGCTGAAAGGGGTGAAAGAACGCGCCGGGTACGGCGGCGTAGAGGGCCGGCCAGCAGAGCATCGCGAACAAGCCAGTATGCAAGGTATTCTCGACATGCCGACAATGGCTGCCATCGGCCGTGAGTGCTGTGGCCACACAGGCTTCCACTCGATGCCCGGTCGCCGGTAAACGAAGATGCTCCACGGGCCAGGGGTTTGACGGTCGACGAATCGACGCGCCCTCGAGTCGTCGACGCAGGCGTTGGGCGATGCGCTCGCAGGCTTGACGCTCCAGCGGCGCCAGCGTGCCGTGCTGTAGCGCCATTTGCAGTTGCGCAAACAGCCGGCTGGCCGGCTGCAGCTGCTCCCGCAACCGCCATGCGCGGATACGGCTCGCAGGCGTGCCCGAAGCATCGAATGCCGCCAACGCCGCTCGCGCATCCCTGGCCTTTTCGGCCGCTCGGCCGATGTCTTCCAGCACTCGCGCGCGACGCCCTCGCAGCCAGGTGTTCTCACCCGTCTCGGGCAGGCTTCGCCACGCCTCCAGCCAATCCTCCTGCTCCGCCAGGCGATCACGAACCTCCACGAGCTGCAGGTAGGCATCGACTTCGCTGCGACATTGGAACGCGCGCGCACCCGGTGAAAACTCCACCGGTTCGTAGCGCTGGTAGCCCAGTTCTGTGAGGACGAGCTCACTCCAATCTTGCCGCAGATTGCCGAAAAACATCAGGCGCACCCGTTGCCACAACTGAGTGACTTCCGGCGGAACGGCCACGATGTCGAGGGAAGCGTCACCCCACCACTCGCGCCAGGGGCGAGTTTCGCCGCGCCGCGCCGCTAATAGGGCCTCCTGCCAGTCGCGCTTGCGCCCTCTTGCCGACCAAGCGCTATCGGGCAACCACAGGGTCATCACCCGACTCAGCTGCTCACGACGCAGCAACGCGGGCAATACCTCAACGGATACGCAGGGATTGGCCTGCAACCACCCTTCCTGCACCAGCTCATCGACCACCTGGGAAACTGGCGCAAGCAGTTCGGCGTAGCGGAGCTCGTTCACCACAAAGTGCACAGGCACACGCATGATCAGGCGCGCCAACAGGCATTGGGCATCGACCGAAAGACTGGAGAATGACTGAAGCCGAGCCACCTCGGCGTCGGTCAACAAGTCGGTGTGGTGCTCCAGCACCCAGCTCAGGACACTACGCAGATTTCGTAGGTAATAGCGCGGATCGGCGAGATCAGCTTGAACTAACAATCGGGCTTACTCTGTTGCGCACTTCGGCCAGGCGAGCCTCGGTGTCGCGGCGCATCTGGCGCCGAATCTGAGCTTCGTCCCAGCGTCGTTGTTCTTCGGGAGTTTGAGGTTGAAAAGGCGGCACAGGCGTGGGTTTGCCGTGGTCGTCTACCGCCACCATGGTAAAGAAGCAACTGTTCACGTGCCGCACCACTTTGCCTCGGTTGTCTTCGGCGATCACCTTGATGCCGATTTCCATGGACGAAGTGCCGGTGTGGTTGACCGAGGCAAGAAACGTGACGAGCTCGCCCACGTTGATGGGCTGCCTGAAGGTGACTTGATCGACACTGAGCGTTACCACATAGCGGCCGGCATAGCGGCTGGCGCAGGCATAGGCCACCTGATCGAGCAATTTGAGCACGGTACCGCCGTGCACCTTCCCCGAGAAGTTGGCCGTGTCGGGTGTCATCAACACCGTCATGGTGAGTTGGTGTGGAACGATTTCCATGGCGAAATGATACCTTGAGTTGCAGCGCCCGCAGCACGCCGGCAAGAGGCATCAGCGTGCAGACTTGGTGTGGGGGTGCGTGGAGTATTGGCCCGAAATCCAGTCGCCCACACTACGCGTAAGCACCTCACCCAGCCCTTCCACATTGCGCAAGGTCACCGCGCTGGGGTAATAGCGATGCACGGGGTGACCAATGCCGATGGCATGCAGCACGATATCGGTGCGCTCGTGGATCCAGCGCACGACCTGATGCAGATGCTGGTCGAGATAATGACCCGGGTTGGCAGCCAGGGTGTCGGTGTCGCGCGGGGCGCCGTCGCTGATCACAATGAGCAGTCGTCGCGGCTCAGGCCGCAGCCGCAAGCGCTGACAGGCCCACCAGAGAGCTTCGCCATCGATGTTCTCGCGCAGGATTTCATCTTTCAACATCAGGCCGAGGTCTTTGCGCGAGCGTCGCCAGGGCGTGTCCATGCTTTTGAGCACGATATGCTGCAGCCCGTTGAGCCGCCCTGGGTCAGCCGGCTTGCCCGCCGCT
>JAJUJN010000324.1 GCA_029265335.1 Alcaligenaceae bacterium | reverse complement strand
GGGTGCTGCGCGCCCGGGTAGACCCTGCAACGGCCAGCATCACATGGCGCGCGCGCTCCAGGTCGGCGGCCAGTTGCTGCCGTTGGCCTGCCGTGAGGGGTTGCAGGCTGCCGATGTGGACGACAATATCGAAGGTGTCACGGGACGGAACCTGACTCATGCTAGCCTGTCTGCTCTTTTGAAACGTTTGGATGTGAGGAAGTGATGGTTGCCACGGTAAAGTGCCCAACCTGTCGGCGCGAGGTGCCCTGGCGAGAGGATAGCCGGTATCGGCCCTTCTGTTCGGCGCGCTGCAAAGAGATCGATCTTGGTGCCTGGGCAAATGAGCAATTCGTGATTCCGGGCGAACCGGCCAACCTCGAAGACGAGCCGAACCCTTTCGGATCGAACGAGCGCCATTGAAAAATGCAGAGGGTCGTTGGGCCTTCCGCAGCCTGTCCGCAGGCAACGACCCAGCCAGTGAGTACGAACGCCGGGCAAGTGGCTCCGTTCAACTTTTAGCAGTCAGGCCACCACCAGTAGCTCGCAAGGAAACTCGCTAGTGCTCAGCGCGGCTCGGTATGTGGTGAGTTCACCGTGTGCATACGATCGAAGTCGTGGCGTTCGTAGTCGTCTTCCATGGCGTCGATCACGGTGCTGTCGGCTAACGGTGAACCCGACAGATAGGCGGCTCGGCCCAGCGTGTGGGCCGCGATCGTGACCGTGGCGAACAAGAAGAAGATTCCCGCCAGCGCGGAAATCACAGCACCCCAGGTGCCCACGCTAAGGCCCGCACCCAAGAGCAACCCACCGGCGCCCACGACGCCTGCCTTGGTAGCCGCATGCATGCGAGTGAGCGCATCCGGAAAGCGGATCACCCCCAGAGCGGCACTGAACACCACGAACGCTCCACCCAGCAACAATAGGGAAGCGATCACTTCACGTAGCAAATCCATCAGCGGGTCTCCAGAGTGGAATCGACGGAGCGCCTGCCGCCGCGCCGCCGCGGACGACGGCGGGCTTCATGGCGCGACTTGGCTGTGTTGGGATTGGGCACGCGCGCGCGCTCCAAGAGCCCGGCAAAGGCCACAGTGCCCAAGAAACTGAAGAGGGCGATGCCCACCGCGATATCCAGGTAGGCGGAGTAGCCCGTGAGCACAGTGGCGATGCAGGCCAGGGCAATGCCCAGCAGGCCCATGAGATCGGTGGCTATCACCCGGTCGGCAGAGCTGGGGCCCTTCAACAGGCGCCAGATCATCATGCCCAGGCTGGGGATGAGCAGCAAGGCGGCGATGATGCCCGCCACAAAAGACAAACTCATGGCCACACCTTCACAACGTCGGCTTCGAGTGAATCCTTCATATCGGCAACCTCTTGTTCGGGGTCGTCGATGTCGAGCGCATGCACATAGAGTTGCGAATGGTCGTCGCTGACGTCGAGCGTGGTGGTGCCCGGGGTGAGCGTGATCATATTGGCGAAGGTGGTGATGCCGATGGGCGATTGGCTTTCGACCGGCACGGCCAAAATGCCGGGCCGCAGCGGCGTGCCGCGCGGCGCATAGACCATTCGCAGCACCCCCCAGGTGGCTTTGAACAGTTCGATGATAAGGGTGAAGGCCACACGCAACCAGCCTGGAATCAGGCGGATCACGAACCAGGTTCGTTGCAGAATCATGGAGTGTCCCCTAGGGAAGGCAGAACCGCCATTATGTAGGCCTCGCGGTCGAGCAGCTGATTGGCGGCGTCGATCGACAGGCGAGCAAAGGGTTCCGTGTACAGACCAATGGTAAGCGTAATCAGTGCGAGGCTCACGATCGGCAAATACATGGCCACACGTTCGCCCGGCCGCCACTGCACCTTGCGCAAGGGCAAGGGCTCGGCTTTCCAGAAGGCTTCATTCCAGATTTTGATCATGGAGTACAGCGTGAGCAGGCCGACCACCAACGCTGCGCCAGCCAGCCACCAAGCCTGCACGGCAAGGCTGGCCTGGATCACCGCGAACTTGCCCCAGAAGCCCGAGAGAGGCGGCACACCAGCCAGCGAGAGCGCGGGAATCAGGAACAGCAAACCGAGCATCGGGGTGACCCGCCACAGCCCGCCCAAGCGAGCCAGTGCGTAGTGGCCACCATGTTGCCGAATCGAGCCCGCGATGAGAAAGAGATTGGTCTTCACCACGATGTGGTGCACGATGTAGAGAATGCTGCCGGCCAGGGCCAGAGGAGTCATCAGGGCCACACCGATCAGCATATAGCCGATCTGGCTGATGATGTGAAACGACAGAATCTTGCGCACATCGTAGTGGGCCGCGGCGCCCAGCACGCCCACCACCATCGTGCCGATCGCGATCCACGTAAAGACCGGCCCGAACCAGCCGGTGTCGCCGGCAAACAGCAGGGTGTACACACGCAAGATCGCGTACACCCCTACCTTGGTGAGCAGCGCAGCGAAAATGGCCACCACCGGCATCGACGCAGTGTGATACGACGCCGGCAGCCAATTGAAAATAGGGAACAAAGCTGCCTTGGCGCCGAACGACACGAGCAGCAGCATGGCCACCGCCAGCACCAGGCCGCGGTTTTCGAGCTCGGGCACCACACGACCCAGGTCGGCCATGTTCAGTGTGCCGGTGAGGCCGTAGAGCATCGCGATCGAGGCGAGAAACAGCGTCGTGCCGATCAGGTTCAACATCACATAACGAATGCCGCCGTCGAGCTGCTCACGGGTGCGGTCGAGCACCAGCAGGCCGAACGACGCAATCAACATGACCTCGAACCACACGTAAAGGTTGAAGAGGTCGCCCGTGATGAAGGATCCACAGACTCCCAGCAGCAGGCTGTGATAGAGCGGGTGAAAGCCCGCCTTGTCGCGATTGTCACGGCCTGGCCCCATGCCGTACACACTGACCGCCACTGCCATGACGCCCGTGATCACCAGCATGATGGCAGCCAGAAGATCGATCACGATGGAAATGCCGAAGGGCGCGGGCCAGTTGCCCATCTGACCCACCAAAATGGTGCCGTCGGCCACCTGACCGAGGATCAGAAGAGAAAACAGCAGCAGTGCGATGGAACCGGCCAGACTGAGCCAAGATTGCACCACGGGACGCGTCCAGAAAAGGGCGCAAACAGCGGCACTGAGCAGGGGCCCCAGCAACGGTGCCACGATCAGGACAGGGTGCGTC
>JAJUJN010000183.1 GCA_029265335.1 Alcaligenaceae bacterium | reverse complement strand
GAAGAAGATGATCGTCGGCAAACGCGGGTGCAGCTCACCGAGCGCGGCCGCGAACTGGCCGATAAGCTCTGCAGGCAGGCGCTCCAGCATCAGGCTTCGGTGCTGGCCCCGCTGAGCGAAGCCCAGGCCGAGGCCTTTCTCGACACCTTGCAAGTGCTCATGGGTACGCCACACACCCTGGGCGCCGACATCTGGGATGACAACGACGCCCCGGAGTCGAAGTAACCCACACCCATCCTGCGGTAACCCGGCCGGGGGCGTTGGAGCCTGAGTGACAGGCGGCTGCTCCTGGCGGGGCCAGCTCGGCCTGATGCCCTGGCAGGCATTGTGGGAAATGGCGCGGCCCGCATAAACCACGAAAAACAGCCTGGCATGTGCATGCCAGGCTGTGAAGAAGAATCCCCGCCTGTGTCGTTTGGCCGGCATCCTGAACCCTTCAGGTTCAAGTGGTCGCAGGCACTCGTGAATCGGGTTCGCTCTCAAGGAGCAATCGCGCCATCACGAGAATAATTCCGCAACCGGTGCCAGGATATTGGAACAGGAAATATGGCCAGTATCGAGCACCGCAGGGAAAGCGGTTGAACCTACCGCCCTTGCGGCGGTGTGTTCGAATTCCAAGCACTACCCAACATCAGTTGGGAGTGGAGGCAGTTGCGGTGGCATCGGCTGCCACATTGTGACGTTCGAAGATGTTGTCGAGCAACTGCTGCATGGCCTCAATTTTACGCTGGTAATCGCCAAGTGCAAACTCGCCCTGCCCGCCTTCGCTCAGGGGCGTAGACAACAGTTCAACGGCGAGCTGGACCGCGGCCATGACGGCGATGCGCTCGAAACTGGTGCCGGCTTTGGCCTGTTGCCGCAGATTGCGCATGATGCGATCGACCTGCTGGGCGGCGGCCTGCAGGGTATCGCGCCCCTCGGGCGTGCAGGCGAACGAAAACTCGCGTTCGAGAATGGTGACGTCAAGCCGTTCCATGGTCGGGCTCCACTGGCGGTTGAGACGACGGGGCGATGTTGGGGGTGTCGGCCTCGGGGGTTGGGTCGGGGTTGGGCAGCCGGTTCAGCACCTGGTCGACGCGGTCGCGAGCCAGGGCAAGCAAGGCGCGCAAACGCTGGTTTTCGGCTTCGGCGCGCGCGAGGCGGCGTGCGAGGTCGTTTCGTTGAGCGTCGAGGGTATCGAGGTGCTCGGCCAGCCGCTCCAGACGGGTGGCGAGTTGATCCAGATCTTGCAGCATGTCGTTATCGTAAACCAGATCGTTGCAGAGTCGGGGTTAGCGTCATCATAGCCGCCGGATCAGGCTGGATGTATCCCAGCGGCCACCACCCATATTCTGGATGTCGGCGTAGAACTGATCGATCAGTGCGGTAAGCGGCAAACGCGCGCCGTTCTGCCGAGCTTCATCCAACACCAGCCCCAGATCCTTGCGCATCCAATCTACGGCAAAACCAAAGTCGAACTCGTCGGCGATCATGGTGGGGCCGCGCTGCTCCATCTGCCAGCTTTGCGCTGCACCCTTGCTGATGACCTCCAGCACACGCGTCATGTCGAGCCCTGCCGCCTGGCCAAACGCGAGGCCTTCGGCCAGGCCCTGCACCACGCCGGCCACGCAGATCTGATTGACCATTTTCGCCAACTGACCCGCGCCCACATCGCCCAATAGCGTGACCGCCCGGGCGTAGCTGGTCATGAGAGCTTCCGTGTGGGCGAAGTGCTCGGGCTTGCCGCCACACATCACCGTCAGCACACCGTTTTCGGCGCCAGACTGGCCGCCCGATACCGGTGCATCCACAAAGCCCACGTTCTGGGCGGCGGCCAGGTTGGCCAGTTCACGCGCCAGACTGGCCGAAGCGGTGGTGTGGTCGACGAGAACGCTGCCAGCTTGCATGCCGGCCAGGGCTCCGTGTTCGCCACAGACCACCTCACGAACATCGCTATCGTTGCCTACGCACATGAACACGGCCTGAGCGCCTGCTGCTGCCTCCCGCGGGGTAGCCGCAGGCGGCGCAATCCGATATTCCGCCATTTCTTTCGCCCATGCCTGAGCGCGGGACGCGGTGCGGTTATATACACAGACTTCGTGGCCTGCCTGGGCCAGGTGGCGCGCCATGGGGTAGCCCATGACACCCAGGCCGAGAAAGGCGACGCGCAAGCCCGATCCCGCAGAATCGGAGCGTGGAGCATTCATTTCTGCCATGTTGATTCCTGAACGAAGAAAGGCGGTGTAACACGAACTCAAAGGCCAGCGTATCAATAACCAGCGGCGTGGCCGTCGCGGCGGCTATCCGAGGCCGCTACATACCCTTCGAGCGCGGGGTCGCCCAGGCGCCAGATGAATTGACCGGAGCCAAAGTCGAGGTAATCATGCTCGGTGGTGTGCAGCTGGTGGCCGCGAGCCTGCAAGCCCTCAACCACATGCGCCGACATTCCCGGCTCCACCTCCAAACACAGGCCTGCATTCCATTTCCAGCGGGGCGCGTCACAGGCTGCCTGCGGCTGCTGGCCAAATGCCAGCATGCGCACCAGGGTTTGAATTTGCCCCTGCGGTTGCATATTGCCGCCCATCACGCCAAAGCTCATGAGCGGAGCCCCCTGACGCGTGAGAAAAGCCGGGATGATGGTGTGGAAGGGCCGTTTGCCGCCCGCCACCTGATTGGGATGACCAGGTTCGGTCACGAAGCCATGCCCCCGGTTCTGCAAACTGACACCGGTGCCGGGCACCACCACACCCGAGCCGAAGCCCAGAAAATTCGACTGAATGAAGCTCACCATCATGCCTTGTTGATCGGCAGTGGCCAGATAGACGGTGCCGCCTGCGGGCGCCTTGCCCGTGCTGAAGGTTTGAGCATGGCGCGGGTCGATCAGCCGGGCCCTTTCCGCCAGATAGGCATCATCCAGGAATTCGCTGGCCGGCACTTGGGCCCAGGCCGGGTCGCTGACGTGAGCGTAAACATCGGCAAAGGCCAGCTTCATGGCTTCGATGAGCAAGTGCTGGGTGGCGGGGTGATCGACCGGTCGCTGGGTGATGTCGAGATGATCGAGTAGCCCAAGCGCGATGAGAGCAGCCAGACCCTGACCATTGGGTGGGATTTCGTGCAAGGTGTGGCCACGATAATCGCGGGAGATAGGCTGCACCCATTCTGGCTGGTAGTCGCGCAGATCGGCGGGGCTCAGGCCCGCTTCATGTGCCTGAGCGTGCGCCACCAGCTTGTGGGCGGTGGCGCCTTCGTAGAAATCGCGGCCGTAGCTTTGTGCGATGCGCTGCAAAGTGGCTGCCGCATCGCGCAGCACGAAACGTTCTCCTACCTGGGGCACACGACCATAGGGCATGAAGTGCTCCGCAAACCCGGGCTGATCGCCCAGGTTCTCGGCCTGAGCAGCCCATTTGCGTTGCACGATGGGCGAAACGGCAAAACCACGCTCGGCATATTCGATGGCTGGCGCCAGCACGGCGGCAAAATCGAGGCGACCAAAACGCTGATGCATTTCTGCCCAGCCAGCCACTGCACCCGGCACCGTCACGCTGTCCCAGCCGCGCTCGGGCATGACGCCACCATGACGTTTCTGAAAATACTCGGGGCACCAGGCGGCCGGCGCCGGCCCCGACGCATTGAGGCCGTGCAAACGTGAGCCGTCCCAGATCAGGGCAAAGGCGTCGGAGCCGAGACCGTTACTGACCGGCTCCACCAGCGTGAGGGTGGCGGCCGTGGCAATGGCCGCGTCGACCGCGTTGCCACCTTGCGCCAAAACCCGCAAGCCAGCCTGCGAGGCCAAAGGCTGAGACGTTGCCACCACATTGCGCGCAAAAACGGGCAGACGCTGTGATGAGTAAGGGTTGTTCCAATCGTTGAAAGGCATGATGCCATCTGTGACATTCCACAGCCAAGTGCTGCAAGAACGTCATCTTTTGGGGGTAAACCCTCAGGTTACCGCAATTCGGGCAGGAGGGTCAGCAGCCTGGACCAGGGCTCTGGCCGATGCAGGCCAAAACCCTGCACGTAGTCCACCCCCATCCGACGCACGATTTCCAGGGTAACGCTGTCTTCCACGCCTTCGGCAATGGTGCGCGCACCGACGGCCGAAGCGACGTCGTAGATGGCTTGCACGATGTGGCGGTCGACCTCGCTGTGGCTCATGCGACCGATGAAGCTGCCATCGATCTTGACGAAATCCACCTTGAAGGCGCGCAGATAGTTGAATGAGCTGAGCCCCGTACCAAAATCATCCAGCGCCACCCCACAGCCCAAGAGCCGCAGTCGGGCAATGGCGCGGGCTGCCGCTTCGAGGTTTTCCACCAGCGCGGTTTCGGTGATTTCGAACACCACCTGCGCGGCCGCCAAAGGCGATTGCTGCAGCAGAGCTTGCACGCGATCGACGAATGTGGGGTCATTAAGCGAATTGGCCGACACATTCACATGCAGAACCACCTCGGGATGGCCCGCCAGCCGATCACCCAGTTCCAGCAGGCAGTGCTCGAATACCCAGCGATCCACCACCGCCATCGCATCGTAGCGCTCAGCTGCCGGAATCACCGCCATGGGAGGCAACTCTTGGCCGTCGGCATCGATCAATCGCACCAACATCTCGTACCGCTGTTCGTCGCCTCCGGTGCTCGGCAAAATGCGCTGGGCATACAGCACACAACGGTCGGTATCCAGTATGGTGCGCAAGTCGGAAACCATCATCACTTCACGGTGATGCCGACGCGCCTCGCCTTCCTCCTCGTGATACACGCTGACGCGGTTGCGGCCCGAGTGCTTGGCGGCATAGCAGGCCACATCGGCCTGCGTCATCACGCTGGCCACATCGTGGC
The DNA here is from genome assembly GCA_029265335.1 of Alcaligenaceae bacterium. Lineage (GTDB taxonomy): Bacteria > Pseudomonadota > Gammaproteobacteria > Burkholderiales > Burkholderiaceae_B > Verticiella. The sequence continues at coordinate 310 of JAJUJN010000183.1, read as the reverse complement.
ATCCGGGATCGATGGCGGCTACGCCGGCGCTGGCAGACACATCGAATTTTCGGCCCTGCCATACGAAGGGGGCGCCGGTGAGTTGCACCAACAAAGCTTCGGCCCACTCGCGGGCCTCATCGAGCGTACGTTCGTAGAGCAGCACCCCGAACTCGTCGCCGCCCAGTCGAGCCACGGAATCTCGCGGTCCAGCAGCTTCGCGCAAACGCACGGCCACCTGTTGCAACAGCGTATCCCCCGCGCCGTGGCCCGCCACGTCGTTTACGAGGTTAAAGCGATCGAGATCGATGAATATCACCGCATGACTCAT
>JAJUJN010000351.1 GCA_029265335.1 Alcaligenaceae bacterium | reverse complement strand
GGCCGGACCGACTCCACACCTTTCAGGCGCTGGAACACGGCTTCTGTGCACCAGAAGCAGCCACCTCCGAAGATGGCGGTTTGAATGACTTCTGACATAACAGCTTCTCCAGGACAGGCCGGCGCGTGGCGCGCCGATGGCCTACTCCTCGTTTGGTGACAAGCTCAGGATCCACTCAGCAAGATCGCGGGCGTCTTTTTGGGACACCTGCGGCTGGGCGGGCATGGGGATGGCGCCCCAGCGCCCGCGCCCACCCTTCTGGATGGCCTCGGCAAGGTATTGCAAGGTAGCTTCGCGATCGCCCGCGGGCTCGCCTGCAGCCTCGCCTGAGGCTGCAGGCTCATTGCCATAGCGTTCGGCGATGGCCTGGAATGGCGGGCCCACCCGCCGGGAGTCTACCTGGTGACACGCCAGGCAGGCGTTCTTCTTGGCCAACTCCATGCCGTTGATCTCGCTGGCCTGAGCTCCGGCCGCCATGAACCAGGAGCCCGTCAGCGCAACCAACGCCAGCGCCGCCTGGGTCACCATGACCCGCGGCGCCGCGAAACCACTCGCCCACGCCCAACGCTGATGAACGACGTTACTCGGTGAAGGCATCCGTGACTGCTCCTTTGCTGGCGGTGCCAGCCAGATGCCCGAACTTGGCAAGTACGCCGCGGGTGTAACGGGGTGCAGGCTGCTTCCAGGCCGCGCGCCGACGCTCGAGTTCATCGTCGGCCACATTGAGTTGCAGCAGACGCTGATGGGCATCGATGGTGATGGAATCGCCCTCTTCGATGAGCGCGATGGGGCCGCCCACGTAAGCCTCGGGAGCCACGTGACCCACCACCATGCCCCAAGTGCCGCCCGAGAAACGCCCGTCGGTAATGAGGCCCACGGTTTCGCCCAGACCCTGGCCGATGAGCGCCGAGGTTGGCGAGAGCATTTCGCGCATACCTGGCCCGCCCTTGGGCCCTTCGTAGCGAATCACCACCACATCGCCGTGAGTGATCTTTTGCGCCATGATCGCCGCCATGGCGTCGTCTTCGGAATCGAACACCCGGGCTGGCCCGGTGATGACCGGATTCTTGAGGCCGGTGATTTTCGCCACACAACCCTCGGGTGAAAGGTTGCCCTTGAGGATGGCCAGGTGGCCCTGCTTATAGAGGGCGTTGTCGATGGAGCGGATCACGTTTTGGTCGGCCCTGGGCTGATCGGGCACATCGGCCAACACTTCAGCGATGGTCTTGCCGGTGATGGTAAGACAGTCGCCGTGCAGCATGCCCGCATTGAGGAGCAGCTTCATTACTTGGGGAATGCCGCCTGCCTCGTGCAGATCGGTGGCCACATACTGGCCCGACGGTTTGAGGTCGCAAATGACCGGCACTCGCTGGCGAACGCGTTCGAAGTCGTCGATGGTCCATTCCACCTCGGCGGCGTGGGCGATGGCGAGAAAATGCAGCACGGCGTTGGTGGAACCGCCGATGGCCATGATCACGGCCACTGCGTTCTCGATCGATTTGCGGGTGATGATGTCGCGCGGCTTGATATCTTTTTTGACGGCCTCAACCAGCACCCGCGCCGCCTCGGCGGTATGACCCACGATTTCGTCGTCGACGTTCGACATGGTGCTGGAATACGGCAGGGCCATACCCATGGCTTCGAAGGCGGAGCTCATGGTGTTGGCGGTATACATACCGCCACAGGAACCATTACCGGGAATGGCACATTGCTCGATGGCCTTGAAGTCGGTTTGATCCATGCGCTTCATGGTGTATTCGCCCACGGCCTCGAACACCGACACAATGGTGAGGTCTTTGCCCTTGTACTTGCCGGGCTTGATGGTGCCGCCATACACATAAATACCCGGCACATTCATGCGGGCCAGGGCGATCATGCCGCCGGGCATGTTTTTGTCGCAGCCGCCAATCACCAGCACACCGTCCATCCACTGGCCCTGCACCGCGGTTTCAACACAATCGGCGATGACCTCGCGAGACACCAGCGAGTATTTCATGCCTTCGGTGCCCATCGACATGCCATCGGAGATGGTGGGCGTGCCGAACACCTGAGGGTTGGCGCCCGATGCGGAAATGGCGGAAATGGCGCTGTCGGCCAGGCGTTGCAGGCCGGCGTTGCAAGGCGTAATGGTGGAATGGCCGTTGGCCACGCCGATCATGGGGTTGTCGAAATCTTTCTCGGTGTAGCCGAGGGCGTAGTACATGGCGCGGTTGGGTGCGCGCGCCACGCCCTGGGTGATGTGCTTGGAGCGTTCGTTGTGCGGCATTTGGGCGACTCTGACAAAATTAACGAAAAATACCAAACCGACGAGGGCGAAGTTTGGCAAGCGGTTATTATCGGACAGTTTGCCAAAGACGTCCTGCCCTCATGCTTGTTCACCCGCAGTTTGATCCCATCGCCCTGCAGCTCGGGCCATTGGCCATTCATTGGTATGGCCTGATGTACCTGGTGGCCTTCGCCCTGGCGTGGGCGCTGGGCCGTAGGCTCATTTCTTTGGGCGTCACGCCGATCACGCGCCGTGATCTCGAAGACATTCTGTTCTACGGCATCATCGGCGTGATTGTTGGCGGCCGGCTGGGCTATGTGCTGTTCTACAAGCCTGCCTACTATTTGGCCCACCCCCTCGAAATTTTCGTGGTATGGCAGGGCGGCATGTCGTTTCACGGCGGCTTGCTTGGAGTGATTGTAGTCCTGTTGCTGTTCGCCTGGCGGCGCGGCTTGCACCCCCTGCAGGTGGGCGACTTCGTGGCCCCTTTGGTGCCGCTCGGTCTGGCCGCTGGCCGCCTGGGCAATTTCATCAATGGCGAACTCTGGGGCCGTCCGGCCGATGTGCCTTGGGCCATGGTGTTTCCAGCCGCTGGCGACGGCGTGGCTCGTCACCCCTCGCAGCTCTACCAACTTGGGCTCGAAGGCCTGTTGCTGTTTGCG
>JAJUJN010000108.1 GCA_029265335.1 Alcaligenaceae bacterium | reverse complement strand
CGTCAGTCTCAACGGGGTGAGAGTGGATCCTTCGATTTTTATTGGTGAGTACACCCCGTAACGCATCCCGGTGAAGCTGCCCAGAGCGTTGTACTCGCGTCGACGCCTTGCGCGTACGCCCCGGCGAACTCGACATCTGCTGATTCGCTTTTGTTCGCCAGGGATAGCCGCGGGTTCAATGCTTCTGCTTGGTGCCGAAGATGCGGTCACCCGCGTCGCCCAGGCCCGGAATGATGTAGCCGTGTTCGTTGAGGCCTTCGTCGATGGAGGCCGTGTAGATGTCGACGTCGGGGTGAGCGGCTTCGACGCGGCTGAGGCCTTCGGGGGCCGCAACCAAGACCAGCGCGCGAATCTCGCGGCAGCCAGCTTGTTTGAGCAGGTTGATGGTGGCCACCATGGAGCCGCCGGTGGCGAGCATGGGATCGACGATCATGGCCTGACGCTGGTCGAGCTCGGCCACTAGCCGTTCCAGATAGGTGTGTGCTTCAAGGGTGGTTTCGTCGCGGGCCAGGCCCACGACGCTCACCCGAGCACCCGGCAGGAGGCTGAGCACCCCATCGAGCATGCCGATGCCAGCCCGCAGAATGGGCACGACGGTGATTTTCTTGCCCGCCAGGCGTTCGACCTCGACCGGACCGTTCCAGCCCGTGACGGTGCTGGGTTCCAGGGGGAGATCTTTGGCCGCTTCGTAGGTGAGCAAGGCGCCGACTTCCTGGGCGAGCTCACGAAAACTCTTGGTGCTGAGATCGGCCTGACGCATCAGGCCCAGCTTGTGGCGAATCAGGGGGTGACGGATTTCGTAGACAGCCATCTCTCAATTGCCTTGCAGGAGCTGGGGTTCACAGGGTTCGAAAGCGCCTGTGTCGGGGTTGCGGATGAGCAGCCGGCCCATGGCGATGCCGAAATAGGCGCCATGGAGCTGGAGCTTGCCGCGCTTGACCAGTTCGCTCACGCAGGCGAAGGTCATGAGCATTTTCAGACTATGTTCCACCACCGCCAGCTCTACCTCGCGGATGCGGGCGGCCAGAGCCACTGGGTCGCTGCCCGGTTTGGGCATTTGCTCCGCCAGATACGCGATTTGCGCTGTCCATTTGCCGATGAAGTTGCCCGGCGACAACGGCTGACCAGGTTCCACCACCGCGCGCACGCCGCCGCAATGGGCATGACCCAACACCACGATGTGTTTCACGCGCAGGGCCTGCACGGCAAACTCGATGGCGGCGCTGGTGCCATGCAGGCTGATGCTGTCTTCTTCGCAAGGCGGCACCAGGTTGGCCACGTTACGTACCACGAAGAGCTCGCCTGGCCCGGCGTCGAAGATGGCTTCGGGTGACACGCGGGAATCGCAGCAGCTGATCACCATGACCTCGGGCTTCTGGCCGGCTTCGGCCAGTTTCTCGTAGCGGTCTCTTTTGGCCGCAAAGCGCCCTTGCATGAACGATTGGTAGCCGCGGAGCAGCCGATCTGGAAAATTCATGGGCTTGGTTTTTTTGGGGGAGAGCTGCATTATCGCTTATTGCGAACGCCGCAGCCGCTCCATTTCGCGGCGATCACGCTTGGTGGGTCGGCCGCTGGTAAAGCTGTGCGCCGGCTCGGGCGCCAGGCGACGCTGCTCGGCATGTTTTTCGCGGGCGGCAATGCTGTCGGCGGTTTCTTCGTACAGTTGGCGTGCCACCGGCGCAGGCCCGCGAATGTTGCTCAGGCCCTCCACCACTACGGTGAGCGTGATGGCTTGGCGCTTGATGGCGATGCGGTCGCCGAGTTTCACCTCGCGCGCGGGCTTGGCCACCTGATCGTTCACCTGCACCCTGCCCAGGCTCACTTCTTCGGCCGCCAGGCTGCGTGTTTTGTAGAAACGGGCGGCCCAAAGCCATTTGTCGAGTCGTACTTTTTCGCTCATGCTCTGCTCCGGCTGAGGCGAGCTGCCGACCGACCGCGGAACGACGAGCGGCAACTCGAATTCTAGGCACCAGCGCCAGCGTATCAGCTGTGTCGAGTGCGCAGGGGGCTACCATGCCAGCGGACCAGGTTGGTAGCCAGAACAAACAGAGTACACAAGGCCGCGAGATAGAGTGCGGTGACCGCACCATGCGTGGCGCTCAAGCCGAACGAAATCGCCACCAGGGCCGCCCCAACGCTCTGGCCGAAAGTGCGCGTGGTGCTCTGCAGCCCGCCGGCAGCACTCACCCGATTGATGGGCACTGACGAGATCAGCGCGCGGTTGTTGGGCGAGTGAAAGAAACCGAAACCGACGCCCGACACCGCGAGCGTGGCCACGATCAGCGCGTCGTTGGCCGTGGTGGGCAAGGTGAGAAACAGCAACTGGCCCAGCAGCAGCAAGCCCGAGCCGATGATGCACAAAAGGGAGGCCGGATAGTGATCGGCCAGCCGGCCAGCGATGGGCGCCATGAGTACCGCACTCAAAGGCCAGGCCGTCATCAGAAAGCCCACCTCGATCTGAGCGCGTCCAAAGGAATTCATCAGGTAGAAAGGCATGCCGATGAAGGCTGCGGTCTGAGCCATGAACATGAAAAGCCAGCCCAGAATGCCGAAAGAGAAAGGGCGGATGGGAAGCAGGTCGACCGGCCAGAGCGGCGCCGTTTGACGGCGCGCGCGGCGGTACACCCACACAGCAAGGCCAATGGCCACCGCAAGGGCGGCGCCAGCCCGCAACGGCTGGGCCACGATCTGGTCGAGCCCGATCACCACCAGCGTGAGCATGGCCGCGCTCACAATGGCATTGAGCTTGTCGAATCGCACCCGGATGGGCGCGGATTGCGGCAGAAACCGGTAACCAGCAATGGCGATCAAGCCGATGGGCACGTTCACCGCGAACAACCAGGGCCAGTCGGCCACCGCCAGAATCGCCGAACTGGCCGTTGGGCCCAAGGCGCTGCCCGAGCCCACCACCATGGCATTGAGCCCTATGCCACGCCCCAGCAGGTGCATGGGATAGATATGGCGCATCAACCCTGCCATCACTGCCATCATCGCCGCGGAACCCAGCCCTTGCAGCACGCGGGCGGCGGTGAGCATGCTGAGTGTGGTGGAAAGCGCGCAGGCGAGCGACGCTACGGTAAAAATCACCATGCCCGCGGTGTAGACGGTACGCAGTCCGATACGTTCGCCCAGGGCCGCCAGCGGCAGCAATGCCACCAACAAGGTGATGTTGTAGGCGTTCACAATCCACACCGAGCTGGCAGGTTCGGCGCCCAGCGCAGCGGCGATGGTGGGCAGAGCCACGTTGGCGATCGATGCGTCGATCACCGACATGAGGATGGACGTGAGCTGTACGATCACCGCCCAGTAGCGGCGAGGGGTAGGGAGGCCTGGTGGGTTTTCTAAGGGAGGTGTGGCGGCGTTCGGCATGGTTTTTAGTCAACTTATTTACCGAGAATACTCCAATCCGCCAGTATCATGGAGGCTCTAGCCATCCCTTGTTCATTCAGAATGGAGAGCCAGCATGAAATTGACGATGCGGCATTGGTTGGGCGGCGTGGCCGCGTTTGCGAGCCTGGCCACGCAGGCGCAGGCCAACATGGTTGCCGAGCCGTTACAGTACACCGTAGATGGCCGCACTTTTGAGGGCGTGCTGATTTACGACGACACGGTATTGGGTGAGCGGCCCGGCCTGGTGGTGGCCCCCAACTGGATGGGAATCAACGAGCAAACCATCACCAAGGCCAAAAAAGTGGCGGGCGAAGATTACGTGGTGTTGTTGGCAGATGTGTATGGTAGCGATATTCGCCCCACCGACGCCGAGCAGGCCGCTGCCGCCGCCGGCCCCTTGCGAGAGGATCGGGCTCTGCTGCGCGCCCGCATGGAGGCCGCACTCGCAGCGCTACGCGAGAACAGCAAGCGTGCACCGCTAGATACCAGCCAGCTGGCCGCCGTTGGCTTCTGCTTTGGTGGCACGGCGGTGCTGGAGCTGGCACGCGCTGGCGCGGACATCGCCGCGGCGGTGGTGTTCCATGGCAACCTCAACACCCCTCAGCCGGCACAGCCCGGCGACATCAAGGCTTCGGTGCTGGTGCTCAACGGCGCCGACGACCCGGTGGTGCCGCCCGAAGAAGTGCAAGCCTTCGAACAGGAAATGCGAAACGCCAAGGTAGATTGGCAATTGAACAACTACGGCAACACCGTGCATTCTTTCACCAACCCCAACGCCAATCGCCCCGGTCGCGCCGAATACAACCCCGTAGTGGCGCAACGCGCTTACACCGCCATGCGCGACTTCCTCAGCGAGAGCTTCGAAAACTAACCGGCGTTGGCGCCTATCCAGGGGCAGTCGTTGCTGCGCCAATAGAAGAGGCGGCGTTCGCGGATGCGCCACACGCCATCCGCGAACAGATACACATCGTTGGAGTGGCCAATGAAATCGAGCTGGCGCTGGCCGGTGTCGGCGTCCCAACGGCTCACCATCCAGTAGGCGCGGCAACGGCACTCGTCGCCCACGCGCTCGAGCAACAGTTTGTCGATATGGTGCTGGCGCCCCCGAAAGTCGGGGTGGCTGGTGAGGTCTTTGAAGTACCCCATGACGGCGTCGCGCCCCTTGTGCTCGATGCCCTGGGTGTCTTGCAAAATGGCATCGGGCCAGAACACGTCTTTCAAGGTGTTGAAGTCGGCCGTGTCCAGAGCCCAGGCATAAACCGCTAGCAGGTGTTCGATATCGCTGCGGTCTTGCGGCGAAGCGGTGGCTTGTAAAGAGTACATGTCATCCTCCAAGGGTGAGCAAGATGGTGTTTGCTCAGGTAGCAGCGCCATTGCTTGCACCCCACAGGGTGCGCAGCGCTTTTTTATCGAGCTTGCCTACAGGGGTGCGAGGCAGCTCCGCTTCAAACTCGATGCGATCAGGCAGCATCCAGCGCGGCATGCGCGCGCCCAAGTGCTCCTGCAAGTCAGCCGCTGTGGTGCTGTGGCCGTCGCGCAGCACCACCAGCGCCAGTGGTCGTTCCACCCAAGTGGGGTGAGGAATGCCGATCACCGCTGCCTCACGCACTGCCGGATGGTCGCACAAGGCGTTCTCCAGCTCCACCGAACTGATCCATTCGCCGCCCGATTTCACGAGGTCTTTCTGGCGATCCACCAAACGCATATAGCCATCCGGCCGAATGGTGACGATGTCGCCGGTGTGCAGCCAACCGTCGTGGCTTGTGGCGCTGCGGGCTTGAGGCAGACTCAGGTACTGCGCCGTGATCCAGGGCCCGCGCACCTGCAGCTCACCGCGGCTACTGCCATCCCAGGGCAAGGGCTGGCCTTCGTCGTTGACATGACGCTGCTCCACAAAAGGCAGAGGCAGGCCGTTGCTGGTGCGCAACTCGAGGCGCTCGGTCTCGCTGAGCGTATCTGTATGAGGGCGCAGCCAGGTTTGGTGGGCTATCGGAGAGGTCTCGGTCATGCCCCAGCCGGTTTGCAAAGACACCCCGAGTTGGTCGAAACGGCGGAACATGTCGGCCGGTGGCGGCGAGCCGCCGGCATAGATGCGCAACGAACGGGGCAGCTCCCAACGTTGAGGCTCCGCCTCCAGGGCTCGCAGCACTTCCGTCCAGAACGTGGGAATGCCGAAGGCCGCGGTGACACCCTCCTGCAGAATGAGGTCGAGCACTTCGGCCGGCCTTACGTGGGCGCCGGCGAACACCTGACGGGCGCCGAGCATAACGGCCGTGTAGGGCACCGACCAGCCATTCACGTGATACATGGGCGTGAGGGTGAGCAGGGTGTCGCGTCCGCTCAGCCCGAAGGCATCCGGCAGTGCGGTGCCCAGCCCATGCAGCAGAATCGAGCGGTGCGAATACACCACCCCTTTGGGGCGGCCGGTGGTACCCGAGGTGTAGCAAACGGAGACTGGGTCGTTTTCGTCGAGGGGGCCGTGAGGCCACTGGGCCAGCGGCTCGGCCTCGCGCAGCAACTGCGACCAGTCGTGCCGTCCCGCCCCAGTATGGCCAGGGCTTGCTTGCTGGGGCAACGGATTGACGATCACATGGGGAATGCGCACCTGCTGCTCGATCTGCTCGAGTAAGGGCAGAAGATCGGCGTCGATCAGCAGGGCGCTGTCACCCGCGTCGGCGATGATCCAGGCGAGGTCGTCGGCGCTCAGGCGTGGGTTCAGGGGATGCAGCACAGCCTGAATGGCGGGCACCGCATAGTACGCCGCAAGGTGTCGCCCGTGATTCCACATGAGAGTGGCAACGCGTTGGCCCGGGCCGATGCCAAGCTCGCGCAGCGCGCCTGCCAGTTCGCGAGCCTCGCGGCCGATGTCGGCGTAGCTGCGCCGTTCCATCACACCCGGCGCCAGCCGACTCACAATCCCCTGTTCGGGAAACAACTGCTCGGCGCGCCGCATGGCGTCGGTGACGCGCAGCGGCAGGGGCATCATGGTGCTGTGCAGCGGCAGGGCGGCACGCTCGGCGCGCTGCTGTTCGTAAGGGGTATCAGGAGTTGTAGCCACGCCACCTCCTACCAGATCAATGAGCGATTTCCAGAACGGCGGCTGCGCCCTGGCCGCCGCCTACACACATGGTAACCACGGCGTAACGCGCGCCCCGACGACGGCCCTCAAGCAGGGCATGGCCCACCATCCGCGAACCCGACACCCCGTAAGGGTGGCCTACCGCAATGGCGCCGCCGTTCACATTGAGTTGTTCGTCGGGAATCTGCAATTGCTGCTGGCATGGCAGCACTTGCGCAGCAAAAGCTTCGTTCAACTCCCAGAGGTCGATCTGGGAGCCAGTGAGGCCTGCGTGCTGCAACACCTTGGGCACGGCGTAGACCGGCCCCATGCCCATTTCGTCGGGAGCGCAGCCCGCGGCGGCAAAACCGCGCCAGATGCCCAACACCGGCAGGTTGTGTTTTTCGGCATAACGTCGTGAGCTGAGAATACAGGCGCTGGCGCCATCCGAGAATTGGCTGGCGTTACCGGCATTCACCGTGCCGCCCGGCAGCACACTGCGCAGGCCCGCCAACGCCTCTACCGTGGTGTCGGGCCTGATGCCCTCATCGTGTGCCACGGTCACGGCTACCCGCTGCATGTCGCCGGTGCTGCGATCTGCTTGCAGCTTATGCGTTTCTACCGG
>JAJUJN010000536.1 GCA_029265335.1 Alcaligenaceae bacterium | reverse complement strand
ACGCGCGCAACATTGTGGTGAGCAATACCCCCGATGTGCTCAACGATTGCGTGGCCGACCTCGCCATCGGATTGCTGATCGACGTCGTGCGCGGCATCTCTGCCGCCGACCGACATGTGCGTCGAGGCGACTGGCTCACCCAGGGCCCGCCGCCAGCCACTACCCGGGTGAGCGGCAAGCGCCTGGGTTTATTGGGCATGGGGCGTATCGGCCAGGTGATCGCGCGTCGCGCCACGGGCTTCGACCTCGACATCCGCTACAACAGCCGAACCGCCAAGCCCGAACTGCCTTGGCAACACGAACCCTCGCTCACCGCTCTGGCCGAATGGTGCGACTTTCTCATCGTGGCCTGCTCCGGCGGCGCCGAAACTCGCCACCTTGTGTCGGCCGAGGTAATGCGGGCGCTAGGCCCGAATGGCTACCTGGTGAACGTCTCGCGCGGCACGGTGGTGGATGAAAACGCGCTGGTCGAAATTCTCCGCAGCGGCGGTCTGGCGGGAGCGGCGCTCGACGTGTTCGAGAACGAGCCCGAGGTGCCTACCGAGCTGTTCAACATGGATCACGTGGTGCTGCAGCCTCACATGGGCAGCGGCACCCGCGAAACTCGGCAGGCCATGGCCGACTTGGTTCTGCAGAATCTCAAAACCTTTTTGAGCGAAGGCCGGCTAGTGACGCCGGTGAACTGACGGGGCAACCACCCGCGCTCGCGCAACCAATACCAACCCGGCCGCCCGCAACCCAGGCGCGGCCGGGCAGTTGTGGCATTGTTCCTGCCGATCGAGCTTACTCGACCTGAATGCCGGCGTTACGAATCACCTCTTCGTATTGCGCACTCTCACGCGCGATGCGTTCGCGCGACTCGGCAATGCCCTGCGCATCCACGGCGTAGCCCAGCGATTCCAGGCGCTTGCGGAAGTCGGGGTCGGCCAGCAAATCCTGGAAGGCCTGCTCAAGCGTGGTCACGGCTTCTTGGGGCGCGTTGGCGGGCAGGAAGAAACCCGTCCATGAATCCGCGCCCACTTCTGTTTCGGTTACTTCACTCACCGCCGGGACGTCGGGCAGGATGGGTGAGCGCTCCAGCGAGGTAACCGCCAGCGGCTTGAGCGTACCGCCCTGGATCATGGGCAGCGACGGCGCCAGCCCATCGATCAAGATGGGCACATGCCCGCCCATGACCGCCTGGGTGGATTGTGAGCTGCCTTTGTAGGGAATCGGGTTGAGGT
>JAJUJN010000416.1 GCA_029265335.1 Alcaligenaceae bacterium | reverse complement strand
GAGTGGAGCCGGTGCGAGCTGTCCAGTGCACCTGCCGCCATGCGGGCAGTCGTTCGCGCAATTGCGCCGCCAGCTCTGCCGCTGCAGGCAAAGCGTGGCTCTGGGAGCCGGTCGGGGGGGCGGAGGTTGCTGGCATGCTGACGCTGGGCGGGGGCAAATGTGGAGGCATGATACCAAGCAAATCTGCGACGAAGCTGTCGCATCGGCTATAGTCACATTTTGCCACCGTGTGCCGGCGGCTCGCCGCTGCGGTGGATGACTCAATTCTTCTCCAGGCATGCAGACACCCCAACCGCCCGTCACCTTCGAGCACGACGTGCCTGCGCCCACGCTGCGGCTGTCAGGCGCCTGGAATCTACCGGCCTTGTCGAAGCGCGGCGAGGTGCGCCGACGCGAGCGAGAGCTCACGCGAGCCCCAGCCGATGCGCGTTGGGATCTCCACAATATCACCACGCTGGATTCGGTCGGCGCGCTGCTGCTCTGGCGCGTGTGGGGCGGCAAGCTGCCTCAACACATCTGCATGCCGGCCAACGCGCGCGACACTTTCGCCATGCTCGCCGAGCACCCCATTTCCACGCCGCCCGAGCGTGCTCGCGAGTCATTCGCTTTTGTGCGTGGCGTGGGCGACGCCATGTACGGCGTTGTGGATCACGCCAGCGATATGCTGGGCTGGTTCGGCCAGACACTCCTCGAGTTCGTCAACCTTGTGCGACGACCCTTGCGTGGCCCCTGGAAAGAGCTCTCGGCACAGATCTTCCATGTGGGCGCCCAGGCTTTGGGCATTACGGCGCTGGTGGGTTTTCTGATTGGAGTGGTGCTCTCGTATCTGTCGGCACAGCAACTGCAGATGTTCGGCGCCTCAGTATATATCGTCAACTTGCTGGGCGTGGCAGTGGTGCGCGAACTCGGCCCGGTACTGGCGGCCATACTGGTAGCCGGTCGATCGGGCTCGGCCATTACTGCACAACTGGGCGTCATGCGTGTTACCGAAGAACTCGATGCGCTCAACGTCATGGGTATCTCCCATTCGCAGCGTCTGGTGCTGCCCCGTGTGCTCGCCCTGGTTATCGCGATGCCGCTGTTGGTGCTCTGGACCGATGCCATGGCGCTGCTGGGTGGCATGCTGGTGGCGGCAGTCGATCTCCAGTTGTCGCCTTCGTGGTTTCTCCAGGCTTTGCGTGAGGCAATTTCGCTCACCAACTTCTGGATCGGGGTAGGCAAGGGGGCACTTTTCGGCTTGCTGATCGGGCTGGTGGCCTGTCACTTCGGCATGCGGGTTGAACCTAACACCGAGAGCCTGGGGCGCGGCACTACGGCGTCGGTGGTCACCGCCATCACGTCGGTGATTCTGGCCGATGCCGTTTGCGCCGTGATCTTCAGCGAGCTGGGGTGGTGAGCATGTCTGATACTCCGCCGCCCATCATCGATATCCAGGGTTTGCGCACGGCGTTCGGCAAGAACGTGGTGCACGATAATCTCTCGTTGCAGGTACGGCGTGGCGAGATCCTCACCATTGTGGGGGGCTCGGGTACGGGTAAAACCGTGCTGCTGCGACAGATTCTCGGCCTGGGGCGCCCCGCAGCAGGGCAGATTCGAGTATTTGGGCAATCGGTGGTCGATGGTCGACGCGCCGAAGTTCACGCCTTGCGTCAGCGTTGGGGCATGCTGTTTCAAGGTGGCGCCCTGTTCTCGGCGCTCACCGTTTTCGACAACATCGCTTTCCCCTTGCGCGAGTTACGCACCTTACCGCCCGAGCTGATCAACGATGTGGTGTCTACCCGGCTTTCGTGGGTGGGGCTCACGCCCGAAGACGGGCTCAAGATGCCCTCCGATCTTTCGGGCGGCATGGTGAAACGGGTGGCGCTCGCGCGTGCCCTCGCGCTCGATCCCGAGCTGGTGTTCCTCGATGAGCCTACCGCGGGGCTTGATCCCACCAGGTCTGACGAGTTTGTGGAGCTCATTCGACGCCTCCACCAGCAGATCGGGTTTACCGTGGTGATGGTCACGCACGATCTCGATACCCTGTTTGCTTTGTCCGACCGGGTGGCAGTTCTGGCGGAAAAGCGTGTCATCATCTGTGCGCCGCCCGCCGAAGTCCTCGAGTTTCAACATCCGTTCATTACCACGTTCTTCCTGGGCGAACGGGGACGCCGCGCGCTCGACGGCGCCCAAGAATTTGCAGGAAAATCCCACGATGGAAAACCGTAGCTACGCCCTCATTACCGGCCTTTTCACGATCCTGCTGCTGGCGGCCGCGATCATCGTGGT
>JAJUJN010000082.1 GCA_029265335.1 Alcaligenaceae bacterium | reverse complement strand
CGCCCTGTTCTGCTGTGCCACCCCCAAGTCCGACCTCGTGCTCGACGCTCGCGTGGTGCAAGGTGTTGAAGGTATCGAGGTTCGCAAGATTCCGGTGCGTATCCAGCACCTCGAGCCTCTCGCGCCCGACGTCATGCTGGTGCGCCTGCAGTTGCCGGCCAAGCAGCACATCGCCTACAAAGCGGGGCAATATCTCGAGTTCGTGCTGCGCAATGGGGCCCGCCGCAGCTATTCCATGGCCACGCCGCCCCACATCCAAGGCACGGTGGAACTCCACGTGAGGCATATGCCGGGTGGAATTTTCACCGATGGGCTGTTCGGCGCTACCGAGCCACCCGTCAAAGTGCGTGACATCATGCGCTGCGAAATGCCGTTGGGCTCGTTTTTTCTGCGTGAAGAGTCCAGCAAACCAGTGATTCTTCTGGCCAGCGGTACGGGGTTTGCCCCGGTCAAGGCCATGGTGGAGCACATGCAACACGCCGGCATCGAGCGCGAGCTGCATTTCTACTGGGGTGGTCGCCGCCCGCACGATCTCTACCTTCACTCGCTGGCCGAGGAGTGGCAGAACAGCATTCCACAGTTCCATTATGTGCCGGTGGTTTCCGATGCACTGCCTGAAGACAACTGGCAAGGCCGTACCGGCTTCGTGCATGAGGCGGTGATGCAAGACTTCGCCGATCTGTCTGGCCATCAGGTCTACGCCTGCGGCAACCCGGCCATGGTGAACGCGGCTCGTCACGATTTCGCCGAGCGCTGCGGTCTGCCAACCGAAGAGTTCTACGCCGATGCCTTTACCTCGGCTGCCGACACGGCGCAGCTGGTGGAGTAGCGTCCGGGTGCCAGCAGCAGGGTTTCTCGTAACTTTCGCATTTTCCCGTGCGGATTCTGTCGTTTCCGCGCGTCGGTACCGCTGCGAACTTCGAGATCGGGGCTACACTTTGGGCGAGTACTTTCGGAGCGTTGACTCATGAAGGTGGTAGTGCTTGGCGCAGGCATGCTGGGCACCAGCAGTGCCTGGTGGTTGCGCCAATCGGGGCACGACGTCACAGTGATCGAGCGGCAGGCTGGGCCCGCGCGAGAAACCAGCTTTGCCAATGGCGGCCAGGTCTCGGTTTCCTATGCCGAGCCCTGGGCCAACCCGCGGGCTCCCCTGCAGGTTCTGCGCTGGATGGCGCGCGAAGATTCACCGCTGTGGTTCCGGCCGCGTCTGGATATCTGGCAATGGCAGTGGGGCATGGCATTTTTGCGTGAATGCCTGCCTGCCCGTCAGCGCCGCAATATTCGGGCCATGCTCGCCTTGGCGCAATACAGCCGGGCTACGCTGGCTGGCATGCGCAACGATCTTGGCATTCAGTATCACGCTCGTCAGCAAGGCATTCTGTCTTTCTTTCGATCGCAGCACGACTTCGAGGTGGCGCAAGAGGCCGCGGGTATGCTGCGCGATCTTGGCGTGGACCGTCGTTTGGTATCGGCCGAAGAAATTCTCGAGATCGAGCCCGCGCTCAAGGGCAGTCGTACCCCCCTCGTGGGTGGCGACTACACCGCCACCGATGAGAGCGGCGACGCCCAGATGTTCACCCAGGCGTTGGCCGAACACGCGGCCAACGCAGGCGTGGAGTTTCGTTACAACACTACCGTTACCCGTTTGCTCGCCGAGGGCGGCCGTGTGTATGCGGCGGAACTGGTCGATGCCGAAGGGGCTTATCGGCGGCTGTCGGCCGATGCCTTCGTAGTGGCGCTGGGTTCTTTCAGCCCCGGGCTGCTGCGCCCCCTGGGTATTGCCTGCGCGGTATACCCCACCAAGGGATATTCCGCTACCTTCCCCATCCTCAACCCTCAAACAGCTCCCACGACCAGTCTCACCGACAGCTCCCGCAAAGTGGTGTTCAGCCGCCTGGGCGATCGTCTGCGTGTGGCCGGCACCGCCGAATTATCGGGATATTCGCGTGAACTCAACACCGTACGTTGCGAAGCGCTCACCGAGATCACCCGCGAACTGTTCGCCCAGGGAACGGTAGACTTCACTCAGCCTCACTACTGGGCAGGGCTGCGTCCTTCCACACCGTCGGGCGTTCCGATGGTGGGCCGTACGCGCATTGCCAATCTCTATCTCAATACCGGGCATGGCACACTGGGATGGACCATGGGGCCGGGCTCAGGGCGCGCCCTGGCCGAACTCATATCGGGCCGCTCGCCGCCGATCGAATTTCCTTGGTTGGGCGTGCCATGAACCGGTCAGGCGCCCGAAGGTACTTATTGTTTTGTCGCATGGCGCCAAAGCCATGTGAATTTCGTGACGTTCAGGAGTCATCGTGAAAATTTGGTTCAAGCTCATGGCTGCAGCAGCCGTGCTCCTGGGGAGCACCGCGCAGGCGGACCCCCAGCGCATCGACGTCTGGCATTCGCTCAAGCCCGCGCATCGCGAGGTCTTCCAGTCGATGGTGTCTCGATTCAACCGTGAGCAAAACGAGGTTGAAGTGCACGTGCAGCATGCACCTTCGCCCGCGGATTTGCAGAGCGGGCTGGCCGAGGCGCTGAAAGCAGGGAACCCGCCGCATTTCGTCGAGCTGGCCGATAATCATGCGCCCGAAACTGTGGCCAAGCAAAACCGCATTCTTCCTCTGCATCAACTGCTTGCCAAATACCCCCTTGCCGATGCGCAGTGGTTCTTGCCGCAGACCACCAGTTTCGTGCGCGATAGCCGCAGCCGTCTGCTGGCTTTGCCACTCATGGCAGAAATTCCGGTGCTGTTCTACAACCGCGATCTTTTTACACAGGTTGGGCTCAACCCCGACAAACCCCCACGCACTTGGCGGGAGCTGCAGGATCAGCTGCTCGCACTGCGCGCAGCCGGCGCCAAGTGCCCTTACGCCACCAGTCACATGGCCTGGGTGCACCAAGAAAACCTCTCGATGCTCAACAACAAGCCATTTGCCTCGCGCAACAACGGGCTTGATGGCGGCAAGGTTCAGTTGCTGGTGGGCGATAGCCTGCACGTGCGGCACATGGCCTTGATGAGCAGCTGGGCGCGAAGCAAGCTGCTGGTGGTCGCCACGGTGGATGGCGCGGCAGACGAGTTGTTCGCCACCGGGCAGTGCGCGGTGCTGTCGTCGGGCACGGGCGCCTGGGCCACCTTGGTCGATGCGCCGTTTTCCACCGGGGTGGCCATGCTGCCCATCTACTCCGAGGCTACCAAGCAGCCCGGCATTCCTCTGGTAGGAGGTTCGTCGCTGTGGGCTACCTCTGGCCACTCGGCTGCCGAAGAAAAAGCCATGGCGGCTTTCGTTGCCTGGCTGGCCAAACCCACTGTGGCGGCTGAATGGCACCAGCGTACCGGCTTCCTGCCGCTCACCGACGCGGCCTTCCGGGCGGCCGATATCTCGTTCTACGAACGCATACCGGGAGCCAGAACGGTGGTGCTCGATATGGAGCAGGCTTCCGACAAAGACAGTCGGGGTGCTCGCCTCAACCAGTACTCCGAGGTGCTCAACATTCTCAACGAAGAAACCTGGGCAGCACTCACCGGCGCCAAGCCGGCGTTGCAGGCGCAGAATGATGCCGCCCGGCGCGCCACCGTGGCGATGAACGGTGGCTGAATGAGCAGCGCTCGGCGGTGGCCCTGGCCTCGTGTTCTGGGGCACCGCGGAGCGGGGGTGCTGGCCCCCGAGAACACGCTGGCGGCATTCGATCTGGCCGCCCGACTGGGGGTGAGAGGCGTTGAATTCGACGTCATGCTCACCGCTGATCACCACCCGATACTTATGCACGACACACGGCTGGGCCGCACGCTGCCCGGCAAAGGCCGTGTGGCCGCCTATTCGCTGGCCGAACTGCAGGCACTCGACGCTGGCGCCTGGCTAGGGCCCGAATGGCAAGGTGAGGGTGTGCCAACCTTGCCAGCGGCACTGGAGCGGCTGCTCGCGCTGGGTTTGTGGTTCAATCTCGAGATCAAGCCCACGCGTGGGCTCGACGCCGCCACGGCGCATCGAATTGCCGATGTGCTGCAGGAACATTGGCCCGTTGCCGGCGGCACGGCGTGTGAAGGCCTGCCGCTGATTTCCTCTTTTTCCTTCGACGCCTTGCAAGTGATGCAGGAGCGTATGCCGCAATTACCCCGAGGCTTGCTGGTCGATCGAATACCCCGCAACTGGCTGCATCAGCTCAACCGCCTCGAGGCGACTGCGCTTCATGTGCGTGAAGACCGCCTTGAGCCTGCGCGGCTCGACCCGGTGTTGCGTGAAGGCTTTGCGATCATGGCGTATACCGTGAACGACGTGGCGCGGGCCAGTGAGCTGCGTCGTTGGGGTGTGGATGCGATCTGCACCGACAGGCCCGACCTGATCCTGACCTTGAATCTCTGAACCTTGCCGCGACAAAAGCCAAGCAGCCGCCCTGGGCGAGTGCGTTCGCCGGCGCGCACCCGTACGTGGCTTCCGATATTGTTGGGTCCTTTCGCCGTTGGCAACATTGCCCCAGGGATGACAAGTTTCGGTCATCTGCACACAGGAGAGGGCAATGGGGTCAGCCGGCAAAAAGGTGGCCATCAGGCAATGGCTGTTGGGCGTTGTGGGCGGAGCAGTTTTGGCTGCGACCGCTGCAACGCAGGCCACGGTTGTACACACAAATGATACTCAGCCGTCGGCTGCTGCTTCGGCTTACGATTTCAACTATCGCCTCTCCGGTGATCGCCGCGTAGCACCCGTACAGGTGTTCGACGACGGACGCCACACGTGGCTGCAATATCCTCCAGGTCAGGTGTTGCCGGCCATATTTGCCGCGCCCGCACCTCATGAGCACGCCAGCCAGGTGGTGCCCTTCGAACAGAAGGGCCCTTATGTGGTGGTGCCGGGCACCGTAGCTGCGCTCGAAATGCGCATCGGCCCCATCAGCGCCCGCGCCGACTATCTCGGTCAGGCGCCGCGCCGTGGCATCGCATCGGGCGACGCCAACTCGTTAGCGCCGGAGCGGGTTGGCCGTGTCCATCAGGCGTCAAACGACTTCGCGCCTGAGGCTCATTCCAATATTTCGGCACCGGCAGCGGCGTCGCACGCCAGCGCTCAGGAACCCTCCGTTTCGGCGACGTCCACAGTATCTGGCTTTGTCGCGAGAGCAGCGGTCGCGCCTGACTTTGGGGTGGAGCCGCTTCCGGCAACCGTTGCTACAGCGGCACGGGCTGAACCCGTGATGCAGGCGTCTGTCGTGCTCGAGTTCGATGCCGCCCTCTCCGATAAAAACATGAGGCGCCTTCTACAACGTTGGGCGCGCGAGGCAGGCTGGATCTTCGGCCCCGAACACTGGACGGTGGATGTCGACATCCCCCTGGTGGCGTCCGCAGCTTTTGGCGCCGATTTCCGCAGCGCGGTGCGCGACCTGCTAGCGGCAACGGAGTTGGCGGAACGGCCCTTGCAGCCGTGCTTCTATTCCAACCGTGTGTTGCGTGTGGTGCCGCTCACGCAGCCTTGCGACCGTACCGTGGCGCCCGGCGCCATGCCACCCATATCCTGAGCGGGAGAAGCCCATGGCATGGTTGCGAATTCGGCCGCGCATCACGCGGACAAGAACCCTGCTGGCAACGTTGCCGCTGCTGGCCTTGATGCCCGCCTGCAGCGTGATGCAGCAGGCGGTTGAGCTCGCCGGCAAGAGCAGTGTGAGGCAGGAACAGCTGCAAGACGCGCAAGCGGAATTTGCCCAGAGCCTGAGCGATCGCGAGCGTCGCCGGCAGGCCCAGGAAGTGAACCGACCCTGGCTGGCGGGTAGGCCCGAGCCTCTGGCTCGCGAAGTCATTCTGCCCAAGGCGTTGCAGGAAGATGTGCGGACCGCGTTGCTGTTTCCCGAGAACGAAGTGGATGTCGACACGCTGGCCGCCCGCATCACACGTGCCACAGGCATTCCGGTGCGAGTGGAGGCCGAGGCGCGACTGCCTGAGGCGGCCTTTGGCAGCCGTAACGCTCCAGCGGCGCCAGCTGGACTGGACCGGCCGCGCTTTCAGATTCCCGACGACATCCTGCCGCTGCCCGAGATCCTCGACCTGGCTGCTGCGCGCCTGGCCATCGCTTGGCGCTACAGCAACGGCGAGATCCAGTTCTATCGCACCGAGAGCCGAGTGTTCAATGTGCGCGCGCTGGTGTTGCAGTCGCGGGCGCAAGCCGGCTTGGGCCGCACCGATGGCGGTAGCGCGGGGGCGTTTGCCGTAGCCTCCAACACCCAGATCGAGGCGAGGGTAGACGATGTCATGGCGGCGGTCACCGGTCGCCTGGAGCCCTTGCTCACTCGCGCCGGGCAAGTGGCCGCGCATCGTGATGGCTCCTCGCTGGTGGTGATCACCGACACCCCGGCAGCCCTGGCTCGTGTGGCGGCTTTTCTTGAACGCGAGAACCGGGCCCTTACAAGGCGTGTGCGCCTGCTGTTCGAAGAGGTTACGGTGGCGCTCGACGACAGCGGAGAGGCGGGAATCGATTGGAATGTGCTGTATGCCGCCACTCGCGCCGGCGCTGCCCTGGCCTTGCCGGGGGCCGGGGCCAACGCCCTGGCCGGCTCCTTGCAAGCGCAAGTGGAGAGCGGCCCCTGGCAAGGTTCCTCAGCCATCGTGCAAGCGCTCGATCACGTCGGTTCGGTCACACGGCATGTGAGCATACCGCTGGTCACCCTCAATCGGCGCCCCGTCACACATGCCGTGCGCACCACGTTCAGCTGGATCGACAAGGTGCAAACCACGGCGCTTGCCGCCAGCACCGATGGCGGTGTGGCAGCTTCGCTGCCCAGCGTCTCGGTGTCGCAGAAGGAGGAAACCGTGGGTCAGTTCCTCACGCTGATCCCCGACGCCCAGGAAGACGGCCAGATTCTGCTTTCGATCGCCTACGACACCACGGTGGCGCAGCCGCTCACCAGCGTCACCTTCGGCCGGGGCAACAACGCCGTCGAGGTGCAGCAACTTACGGTGGATGGCAACGGCACCGTGCAGCAGGTGGAGCTGCGACCCGGGCAGCCCATGATCGTGTCGGGCTTCGATCGTGACATCAACGAAGCTGATTCGCGTCGGCTCGATCGCAAGCTGCCCGTGTGGCTGGGCGGGGCAGACCGGGCCCGTCAGCGCCGCGAAACTACCTTGGTGATCGTCACCGCCGCCGTCGAGGAGGGCTTCTGAATGCTCAGGCGCCTATTCGCCCACCGGGCGTCGGCAGAGGCTGCTGGTGATCGCTGGCCCACTCCTGTGAGCATCCGCGCCCACTCGGCTGACGGTGCTGCCTTCGACCTTATCCTGGGACTGCAATGGGAGGCGATCCTGGGGCGCGACCTCACGCGCGAAGCCAGACGTCGGGCGCAACGTCGCGGCGCCACCCACTGGAGCCACGCCGGAGGGCGAGCCGAGGTAGTCGGCATGGCTCGTATCCACGTGGCCGAGAGATCGGCCTGGCGCATGCCATGTTCGGCGGCCCAGGCTTTTGCTCGTCGAGCAGGGCCTGGCTTGCATATGGTGCGCTTGACCCTGCCCGATGATCCCGCGCGCTGTTGGTTGGCCGTTGCGCGGGATGGTCAGGTGTTGAGCGGCGGCGACGAGGTCCTGTCGGTGGCCGAAAGCGAATCGGTGGCCCGCGGCTGGTGGGATCGCTTTGGCGACAACCTCGTGTTGTGGGGCGAGGGCGGGAGCCACGATGACCCGGTCAAGCCGCTGGGCTGGGCCAGCCTGGGCGAGCAAGCCGGGCCAGCCATCATGTTGCAACCGGTGCGCGGACCATTCGGCGTGGCGCCGATACAAGGCAGCTGGCGCTGGCTGGGCCTTGCTTTGGCCGCCATGGCGAGCGTGGTGCTTATTTTCCACGCTTGGCCCACACGGGCGCCTGCACCCGTCGAGCAGCCCCAGGAGCCCGCACTTGCTGGTTCCGAGGTGTGGCACGAGGCCCTTGCCCAGTGGCAACGTGATACGTCCTTGCCCACTTTGCACACCGTGCAGGAACTCGCTGCCGCGATTCTTGAAATGCCTGCACATTGGCGAGGGTGGCAATTGCAGCGGGTGGCCTGTCGCCGTCAGCAGGTCGCGCACTGGCAATGCAATGCCGAGTACCAGCGCGAGTCCGCCGAGGCACGACAGGTGGGGGTGAAAGCGGCGTTGCCGGAATCTTGGCGGCTCATCTGGGGCGGTCT
>JAJUJN010000029.1 GCA_029265335.1 Alcaligenaceae bacterium | reverse complement strand
GTGACCTCACGGCCAGCCGATGTCATCGGCGCTCACTTTTTCAGCCCCGCCCACGTACAAAAGCTCCTGGAAGTGGTGCGCACCAGCCACAGTTCGCCCGAAGTGATTGCCACTCTGATGGATCTCGGCCATCGCCTGGGCAAGATTGCGGTGCTGTCGCGCATTTACCCGGGCTTCATCGGCAACGCCCTGTTCCGCAATTACACGCGCGAGGCACATTTTCTGCTCGAAGAAGGCGCCCTGCCCCACGAAATCGATGCTGCCCTTACCGGCTTCGGCTACAAGATGGGCCTCTTTGCCGTGCACGATTTGGCCGGCAACGACGTGGGCTACCAAACCCGCAAGGCGCAGATTGCCACTCGCCCGCAAGACAGGCGCTACAACGACATCATTCTGCACCTGTGCGACCTCGGCAGACTGGGCCAAAAAACCGGCAAAGGGTGGTACCGCTACGAAAAAGGCGATCGCACACCCCATCGCGACCCCGAGGTGGAGCAGTTCATCGTTGACTACTCGCGCAAGCTGGGCATCGAACGACGCCCGATCGGTCAAGAAGAAATTCTGAAACGTTGCCTATACGGCATGATCAATGAGGGCGCTCGCCTGCTCGAAAAAGGCATCGCGCTGCGAGCCAGCGACATCGATATTGTTTACATCACCGGCTACGGCTTCCCGCAGGAGCGCGGCGGCCCCATGTACCTCGCCGACCAGATCGGCCTTCAGCACATCTATGCCGACGTACAGCGCCTGCACGAAGAGCACGGTTTTTGGTGGGAGCCCAGCCCGCTGCTCGCCCGTTTGGCAGAAGAAGGCGGCAGCTTTGCGAGTTTCGACTCGTCCAGCAATTGAGTTTCTCATGCTGCACCGCGCGCTCTGGCCGGCGAGTATTACCTTGGCGACGAGTCCACTGGGACGGCCTTGCGGCCGAAGACCTCCGCTTTGTTGCGCTTGTGGGCTTTGCCACTCAGGTTGGCAGTTATCCTTTGGAAGTCCACGAAGCCAGCTCTGCCACCAGATAGTCGGCCAGCGCCGCGACTGCAGGGCTCAGCGCCCGTTGCTCGGGAACGAACATGCACACTTCACGCTCGAGCTCTGGCGGGCCCAGCACTCGCATCACCAGCCCCATGCCGTGCGCCATGAGCCCCACATAAGCCGGTGAAAGCGTGACGCCCAGGCCAGCTGCCGACATTCCCAGGGCCGTCGTGATGTTGTCCACCACGTAGGCAGGTGCAAAGGCCTCGCCGGTTTCGGGGTGCCGACCGGGCAACGGTTCATACCCAGGACGTTGCGGAAAATCAGAACCCGCGGCGATCACCGGCTCTCGCCATAGTTGCGACCACGGGATGACGGAGCGCTGCGCCAGCGGATGGCCGGCGGGGCACCACAAAACCCACGCGCTGGCGAACAAGCGCTGGGAGCGAACCGTGGTACCCGTTGCCAGACCCGGCCCCACGGCCAGATCGGCGAGGTCGCGATCGACAAAATCTGCCAGCTCATTGACGGCGCAGTCCACCAGTCGCACTTGGACACCGGTGTGCGCTTGCCGATAGCGCGCAATCAAGCGCGGCAGCACCACCGACGCGATGATCAGCGGCGCCGCTACGCGCACCACTCCAGTGACTTGGTTCTTCACGTCTTGTGCCTGCAGCACGGCTGCCTGCACCTCAGACAGAACCTTTTCTGCCGCCGGCAAGAAGTCGTGCCCTGCGCGCGACAGAGCGACACGTCGGGTGGTGCGATCGAACACCGCGAAGCCCAATTCGCCCTCGAGGTCGCGAACCAGCGAACTGACCGCCCCCGGCGTGAGGTGCAGATAGCGGGCCGCCTCGGTGAAGCTGTACGCGCGCGCCACCGCCACGAAAGCTCGAAGTTGCTTGATGGTGAGGTTCATTGAGCGGACTTTTCTGTGCCAATCGGGCCATTATCCAGAGTTTCTATAAAAACATACAGGATTATTCGATTGTCTGAAGGTATCACCTTGCGCGAGAATAGATGGAGTTGCGCGATCCCCGTTTGCATGCATGCCTCACTGCCACAGGCCGGGAGTCTCGCCGTCTCCATAAACCAACAACGGAGCTACGTCACCATGGATATGGCCGTGCCAACCCAAACCGAACAGGACGTTCGTGTTCAGCTCGCCGCCTGCTATCGCATATTCCACATGCTGGGCTGGACAGAAATGATCTACAACCACATCACCATGCGCGTGCCAGGGCCCGAAAAGCATTTTTTGATCAACCCCTTCGGCCTGCATTACAGCGAGGTCACGGCATCGAACCTGGTCAAGATCGATATCGATGGCAATATCCTGCAAGATACCGAACACCAGATCAATCCGGCGGGCTTCACCCTGCACTCCGCCATTCACGGCGCCATCGACGATGCGCATTGCGTCATGCACACCCACACCACGGCAGGCTGTGCAGTGGCCAGTGCCGATTGTGGTCTGTCGCCCGACAACTTCTATTCGGCGCAACTTTATGATCGGGTGGCCTATCACGAGTTCGAAGGCATCACGATCCGTGCCGACGAAGGCCCGCGAGTGATTCGCTCGATCGGCAACAAACCGGCGGTGATTCTGCGCAACCATGGTCTGCTCACCTGGGGTCATACCATTCCCATGGCGTTTTCCGTCATGTGGACCTTGCAGCGTGCCTGTGAAATTCAGGTGGCGGGCGCTGCTCTGGGCAAAACACGCCCCATTCCCGAAGAAGTGCAACGACAGTGCGGTGTGGATGCCATGCAGTTCAATCCGCGTTACGGCGCCGGCGAAGACGTCTTCGCTGCGCTCGTTCGCCAGCTCGACCGCATCGACGATTCCTATCGCCAGTAAGTTCTGCCTCTTTCCCTTCTTTTACGAGCACGCATGAAGATCTGTATATACGGCATCGGCGCCATCGGCGGTCTCATTGGCGGGCGGTTGGCCAGCCACGGACTCGAAGTGAGCGCCGTGGCTCGCGGCGCCACGTTCAATACCTTGCAACGCGAGGGCCTCACCCTGATCGAGGGCGGCACCGAGCCAACAACCTCAAATCATCAAATTCGTGTTGCCCAGGATCCGGCCGATCTCGGCCCGCAAGATGTGGTGGTGCTTTCGGTCAAGGCCACCGCCATGCCCGATGTGGCCGCGCGAATCGCACCACTGATCGGCCCCGACACTACCGTTCTGTCCACCATGAACGGCGTACCCTGGTGGTTCTTCCATGGGTTGTCGTCCGAGTTGTCGAGCATCAAGCTCAATACTCTCGACCCTCAAGGCAGCATCACCCAAGCCATCCCCCATGAACGCGTGGTGGGTACGGTCACTCATCTCTCGGCAGCCAACGAGGGCCCGGGGGTCGTGCGCCATGTCGCCGGCAATCGCATCATCATCGGTGAGCCCACGGGCGGCGCAGACACCCCGCGCACGCAGGCCATCATGGCTGCTCTGCGCGAAGCGGGCTTCGAGATCGAGGAATCCGCGCAGATCCAGCGCGACATCTGGTACAAGCTCTGGGGCAACATGACCGTCAACCCGATCTCGGGCATCACGGGCGCCACCACCGACAAGATCCTCGACGACGATTACGTGCGCAATTTCATGTCGCGCTGCATGCGCGAGGCCTCGGCCATCGGCGCCAAAATTCACATTCCCATCGATACCGATCCCGAAGAGCGCCATCAGGTCACACGGCGACTGGGAGCCTTCCGCACGTCCATGCTGCAAGACGTTGCCGCCGGCAAGGCAGTGGAGCTCGACGCCCTGGTGGGTTCGGTGCTCGAAATTGCTCAACAGGTGAATGTCGACGCGCCCAATATCGAGGCGCTCATGGGTCTCGCACGCCTGCACGCCAATGTACGAGGTCTCTACCCCGACTATTTACGATCCTGAACGCAGTCGCCCGCCCTCATCGAAGCCGAACGCAAGTTTCAACACCGCCGCCGCGGCGTTGCTACAATCGGCCTGAAACGCAAGGATGCAGAGATGACTGGGCGAAGCTTGGCCACCGCCGCTCATGCGGCGGTTCGTTTTTTCCGTACGGGCTTGCTTCTGCTGGCCTGCACTACGGCTGCGTCGGCAGCAGTACCTGAACAAGGTCGGCTCGCACCCAACGATGCCGCCATGGCCGATCGAATGATGGCCTGCACGGCATGCCACGGCGACACCGGGCGAGCAGCGGCCGACGGCTACTACCCTCGCATCGCGGGCAAGCCGGCAGGCTACCTGTATCAGCAACTCCTCAATTTTCGCGATGGTCGCCGACAGTACGTGCCCATGACGCTGCTGCTGCAGCATCTGTCCGACGACTACCTGTACGACATCGGCCGCTATTTCGCCAACCAGCATCCGCCCTATCCGCCGCCCGAACAACACAGTTTGTCAGCCGAACAACGTGCACTCGCCCAACGCCTGATTTTTGATGGCATTCCCGAGCGCGAGCTGCCCGCCTGCGCTGCCTGCCACGCCGAAAACCTGGCCGGCTTCGAACCCGCCCTACCCGGTTTGCTGGGTCTGTCGCGCGACTATCTCAGCGCGCAACTGGGGTCCTGGCAGAACGACACGCGCCGGGCCATGGCTCCCGATTGCATGGCGGTTGTCGCCAAAAAACTGCAGCCCCACGAACTGGCCGCCGTGGCGGGCTGGTTGTCGAGCCAGCCGGTGCCTGCCAATTACCAACCCAACCCCAGCATCGATCAAGCCTTGCCTCTGGAATGCCATGTGCCTGAACCAGGAGTCACGCCATGAGCCGCATCCGCCTAGGTAGAATCCTTCAGCGAATTTTGGTGGCTCTGGTGTTGGTGGGCGTCGTGGTTCTGGCGACCGCCTGGTGGTTGGGCACACGTTCGGCCCCGCCCGTGGCTGCCAGCACCGAGGTGTTCGACGACGCCGAGCTGATCGAACGAGGCGCGTATCTGGCTACCATAGGTAATTGCGCCGCCTGTCACACGGCGCGTGGTGGCGAACCTTTTGCGGGTGGACGCGCTCTGCCCACTCCATGGGGCACACTTTATGGCACCAATATCACCCCCGATGACGAACATGGCATCGGGCGCTGGAGCGCCGACGATTTTTGGTTGGCGCTGCACGAAGGCCGCGGCCGCGACGGCCAACTCCTGTATCCGGCCTTCCCCTATACCAGCTATACGCATCTCACACGTGCCGACGCCGACGCCATCTACGCCTGGCTGCGCACCCTGGAACCCGTCAATAAACCCAATATCGCCCACGATCTGCCCTTTCCGTACAACCAGCGCTGGCTGCTGGCATTCTGGCGCGCACTCAATTTCAAACCGGGCGCCAATGCCACGGTAACGGTCGCAGCCACCAGCAACGACAACGCCAAGTTGCTGGAACGAGGTGCCTACCTCACCAAAGGTTTGGGCCACTGTGCGGAGTGTCATACCCCGCGCGATCGCTGGGGCGGCTTGCTGCGGAGCCAAGACCTGGCGGGCACCACCATGCCCATCGGTGGCTGGTATGCCACGGCTCTTACGCCCGATGTCGACGGTCTGCACAACTGGAGCGAAGAAGACATCGCCGAACTGCTGCAACGCGGAACGTCAAGCCACGGTTCGGCGCTGGGGCCCATGGCGCAGGTGGTTTTCAGCAGCACCCAACACCTGAAAGCCGACGACGCCCAGGCCATCGCAAGCTATCTCAAGCAGTTGCCCGCCCAGGGTCATCGCCAGCCACGCGCCAGTGCCAGCGGCACCACACACGGTGCGGCGGCTTATCGTCAATACTGCGCCGAGTGTCATGGTGATGAGGGCGAGGGCAAGGAGCCAGGTTGGCCGGCTTTGGCCGGCAACCGAACGGTGACCTTGCCCGATCCGGCCAACGCCATTCGTACGGTGCTCAACGGAGGTTTTGCTCCCGCCACCCAGCTCAACCCACAGCCTTACGGCATGCCACCGTTTCGGCAGGTGCTCAGCGATAGCGATATCGCTGCCATTTTGAACCACGTTCGGGGAAGCTGGGGCAACGAGGCGCCGCCGGTGCGCGCCAATCAGGTGCAGCGCGCTCGAGGTTTCGAGCTCGATTAACTGCGTTGCAAGGCTGATTCGATATCGGCAAAGAACACGCTCTGATCGACGTCGCCAAGATAGCGCTTGGCGATCTGACCATTGCGGTCGATCAAAAAGCTGGTGGGCGTGAGCCGAACATCACCGAATGCCTTGGCAATTTCGCCCATGGGATCCAGAGCCACCACAAACGGCAGCTCGCGTGATTCCGCAAAGCGAATCACGTAATTGGCCGGGTCGTATTGCATGGCCACCGCGATCACCTCGTAGCCTTGCGGGTTGTAGGTGTTGTACGACTCGGTGATCATGGGCATTTTTTTGACGCAGGTCACGCAGCTGGTGGCCCAGAAGTTCACCAGCACCACCTTGCCTTGAAGATCGTTGCTGCTGATTTCTTCACCTTGCAACGAGGTGAACGTGACATTCGGCGCCGACTCTGCCGGGCCAAGTGCGAACCAGGCGCCGGCCGCGCCCAGCAAAACTGCCGCAGCGAGCACGACCCAGCGTGCGCTGCGCCCGGGAGTGCCGGACGATCCCGGAGCGGAAGAAGTTTGGGACATGACGCAATACTCGAAACTAGGGTGCGGACGGCACCGGTATGGCAAGCGTCTGCACATCGGCCGAAGCTTCGTTCGCGTCGCGCATCGATACGCCGGACGGCAGACTTTCTGCTTCAGACTCTACTCGCGAACCTCCGGTTCCCTCTACCTGCGTGCTGCGCAGCGCGTCGTTCTTGTTGACGAGTTCTTGCGCCTGTGCCGCGGTGATGGGCTCGAACAAGGTGTATACGCGGTTGACACCACGCAGACGCGAGGCCACGCGCTCGGCAGTGGCAGCCTCTTGCTCGGTGACCAGGCCTTGCAGGTAGACGCCATTGCGGTACGTGGTAATGGCAAAAGCGTTGGACGCCAAACCGCCCGTGCCGATGAAGGCCGCACGCACCTGACCGGTGATGAGGCTATCGTTGGCCGCTTGCGACACCGTACGTGGCGGGCCCACCTCTACCTGATTGACCACGCCTTTGACGTTGTCGACGCTGGCTGCGATGCGCTCCAGGCGTTGCTTGGTGGCTTCGTCGGGCGCGCTGCCCAACAACAGCACGGTGCCGTTGTATGAAGAGGGAACCACCCGCACACCGCGATCGGCCGGTTCTTCTTGGGCGGTGCGATCAATGCTTGGGTCGCCGTAATCGGCAACGTTGTTGTCTTCGGACGCGCTGATGGTGCCGTATTCGTTCGACACCAGGCTGCGAATACGCAACTCGATGGCTTGGTCTTCGAGCTGAGTACCCGCCGAGCGACGATCGCTGGCCACCATGGTGGTGCCCACCACGGCACTGCCCATAAGTACCGGCACACATGCCGACACGGTAGCACCCAAAAAGAGCACCATCACAATACGTTGCAGCCAGCGTAACGACATCAGGCGTCTCCGAGCAATTGCAGATCGATAGCATCGCACAAGGCGTGCTATACCACGCCATGCACTTCTTGAATGCGCATGGTGCGGTCGTGCGGAACACAGATATGGATGTGCGGCTGGCCCAGTTCGGCGGCCAGCTCGCCGCCGCCCTTGCCGGTGAGAGCCACCACGATCATTTCTCGTTCGCGAGCCGCTTGGACAGCGCGCAACACACTGAGCGACTGCCCGCTGGTGGAAATGGCCACCAGCACATCGCCCGGATGGCCCAGGGCCTGCACTTGTCGGGCAAACACCTGCTCGTAACCGTAATCGTTGCTCACCGCCGTGAGGATGGCCGTGTCGGTGTTGAGCGCCACTGCCGCCAGCGGCAAGCGTTCGCGCTCGAAGCGGCCCACCAGCTCAGCCACGAAATGTTGGGCATCGGCTGCAGAGCCGCCATTGCCGCAAGCGAGAATACGACAATCGCTGGTGAGCGCCATGACCATGGCCTCGGCAGCTGCGGCTACCGGCTCAGCGAGCTCGGCCTCGCAACGCTCGAAAAGCGTGGCGGCATCCTGGAAATGATGGGCAACACGGGCAGAGAGATCCATACAAGGATTATACGGTGTAGAGATGCCGCCTGGCGCCAACGGAGGAAATGGCTCAACGCCAGTGCTCCCCCGCATCGAACGCGCGCGGATGCCAGACCACCGACGTGCCATCGAAGGTAAGCACATCGAAGCGACAGGCGGGTTGGTGACCATGACGCCGCCGGTACTGCTGCAGAAAAACACTGGCCGCAAGACAGAGACGACGACGTTTCGCTCGCCCGATGCTGCCCAAGGCGCCGCCATAATGCCGCCCTTCGGCAGCCCGTGCGCGAACTTCGACAAAAACCAGGGTCTGGCCATCGAGCATGACCAGGTCGAGTTCGCCCGCCCGGCAGCGCACGTTGGACGCCACCCAGCGCAAGCCTGCCGCCTGCAGCAACTCCTTGGCCCGGCTCTCGGCCTGCGCACCCTGCCGCTGAGTTGCCGACACGGGTCGGGGCTGTGGCTGCAGCACAGAAGAGCCGCCGCCAACGCCTTGAGCTCGCGCGCGGCTACGGCGGCGACGCTGCTGCCTCTTTGCGGCCACCTTCAGGGCGTGCTCCCACGACGAGTCGAGAGACGCGGGGGAAGCGCCGGGGCGCGTGTGGTCGCGGTATCCTTCGCTCATGATGTCAGACTCCTCCGTTTTGGCCAGCGACAACGCATTGGCGCAGCAGCACTGGCCCAGGCATGCGCTCTACGTGGTGGCCACCCCCATAGGCAACCGGGCCGATCTCTCGCCGCGGGCACGTTATGCCCTGCAGATCGCCGACGTGATTGCGGCCGAAGACACCCGCACCAGCCGACCGCTGCTTGACCACTGGCAGATCGACACCCCGTTGCTGGCTACCCATCAGCACAACGAAGCCAGCGTGACTCCTGCCATTTTGCAGCGTCTCGAAGCTGGTGAGCGCGTGGCGCTCATTTCGGATGCGGGCACCCCGGCGGTGAGCGACCCAGGAGCGCGGCTGATTCGCGCCGTGCGCCAGGCCGGCTGGCGAGTGATCCCCCTGCCCGGCCCGAGCGCTGTGCTGGCGGCCTTGATGGCCAGCGGCCTCGCCGCACCCGATGAACCCGGTTTTGCCTTTGCTGGCTTTGCCCCCAGCCGCAGCCAGGCGCGCAAAGCCTGGTTGCAACGCTGGGCCTCGCTGCCGGTGCCTGTGGTGATGTTCGAGTCGCCGCACAGGCTGAGCGCCATGTTGCGCGATTTGCTCAGCGTGTGCGGGCCGGAACGCGAGCTCACACTGGCTCGCGAACTCACCAAGCGTTTTGAGGAGATCGTGACCCTGCCGCTGGCCGAAGCGATCAGCTGGCTCGAAGCCCATAGCCGTGGCGCGCAAGGTGAGTTCGCCCTGGTGTTGGCGCCTGCCCCCGCAACACCGCAAGCCACCACCGACCACGACCGACTGCTGGTGGCCTTGCTCGACCGCCTGAGTGTGCGCGACGCCGCCAAGGTGGCGGCCCAGGCAACCGGAGGCTCCCGTCAGGAGCTCTACCAGCGCGCCCTCGCCCTGCGTGACAGCAAGGCAGGCGCTGCGCAAGGCGATGCAACCCCTTGATGCCTGCCGTTGGCCATAACACCCCCGCTGTGAATCGTAGCCTTGCATAATGCGCGCACTCCTGGGCTGGCTGCCTGACATTCGCTCGCCGCAGGCGAGCTCGTCTTCGCCCTCATCGTCGCGCAGTTGATCCGCCTGAATACGGTCGCTGCGCGCCAGGCGCCCACCGCGTGGTGAGCGGCGTCCTGCGTATACTTGGCTCCATTCCAGTGCGGTCGCTGTCTTTGCCCAGCTTCACATGAACCAATTACTTGCCGCCGTCGACCTCGGCTCCAACAGCTTCCGTTTGGCCGTCGGCCGCCTCAACACCACTGATGGTCTAACCCAGCTGTATCCGGTCGACCGCATGAAAGAGACTGTCCGGCTGGCTGCCGGCCTGGACGGCAACAATCGGCTCGATGAAGCCGCCATCGAGCGCGCCGTGAGCGTGCTTGAGCGCTTTGGCGAACGTCTGCGCAGCTTCGAGCCGCAGCGCGTGCGGGCTGTTGCCACACAAACCTTTCGATTGGCCAGCAATATCGACGAGGTTCTGCCACGTGCCGAAGCCGCCCTGGGCTTCCCCATCGAAATCATCAGCGGTCGCGAAGAAGCGCGCCTGATTTATCAAGGCGTTGCCCACTCCTTGCCCCTCTCGGGCGAGAAGCGCTTGGTGGTGGACATCGGCGGTGCCTCCACTGAGCTCATCGTAGGAAGCGGCTTCGATTCGGAACTGCGCACCTCGCTTCCCATCGGTTGCGTCACCTTGAGCCGGCGCTTTTTTGCCCAAGGGCGCATCACCTCAGACCGGATGAAGCGGGCAGAACTGGCGGCGCGCCAGCAGATCGAGACCATCGCACAGCGCTATCGATTGGCCGAATGGCGCTTCGCCTATGGGTCGTCGGGCACCGCCAAGGCACTGGCCGCCATCCTGCCCGCTACAGGGCTCTCATCGGGCGGCATCACCCGCAACGGGCTGCAACGCCTGCGTCACCGCCTGCTGCGCGCAGGTACGGTAGAAGCCGCCGCCTTGCAAGACCTCAAGGAGAGCCGGGTGGCGGTGTTGCCGGGTGGCCTGGCCATCATGCGAGCAATCTTCGACGAACTCGACATCGACCTGATGCACGCCGCCGACGGCGCCCTGCGGGTGGGGGTGCTCTACGACCTCGCCGGTCGCGATGCGGAGCAGGACATGCGTGAGGCCACCGTCCAGAAATTCATGCGTCGCTACGAAGTGGATCGTGAGCAGGCGGAGCGGGTGCGCGATACTGCGCTCGCTCTGTACCGCTCCCTCGACGACGTCGAGAACCCAGCGGCCGCGCCCAACGGCAGCCATCAGGGCGACAGCAGCGATCTGGAACAGATGTTGAGCTGGGTCGCGCTGTTGCACGAGGCTGGGCTCTCGATTGCCCATGCGAATTACCACCGACACACAGCCTACATTCTGGATCAGGCCGATATGCCTGGGTTTTCGAGGCCGGAGCAGGCGGTGATGGCTCAGCTTGCCCTCGGCCACTACGGCATGGTGTGGCGCAAATCGCTGCAGCTGCCCAGCGAAGCGCACTGGACGGTTCTGCTTTGCCTGCGGCTCGCGGTGTTGCTCTATCGGCGACGCGTACCGCTGCCGCACATGCCCTTGACGCTTTCGGGCCCCTCGGGTGGGCATGTGGTAGTGGTCGACGCACACTGGCTCGACGACCACCCGCTGACCCACCATAACCTCAAGGCCGAAGCGGACATGTGGCGGCGCCTCGGGCGCCCGTTCAACCTGCGCCTGGAACGCTAGATCACCTCGGGGTTGATGACCGCGCGCACCACCACCTGAGATTCGTCGTCGCGCTCTCTCTCGGCCAACCACCACACGCCACCTTTGCGTACGGTCCACGATTGCACGACGCCCGACAGAGCCAGTGCCGCCGTGCGGCCCATGGTGGGTTGGTGCCCCACCACCAGCACGGAGCTTTTGGCGTCTGGCCAGCCAGCTGCAGCCAACACCTGCTCGGGGGCAGCGCCGGGCTCCACGGCCTCGATGACTTCGTAGGGCAATTCGAGCGCGTCTGCCGTTTCACGCGTGCGGCGCGCTGGGCTCACGATGATGCGATCGAATTTTGGACCGTGAGCATGCAACCATGCCGCCACCCGCGCAGCCTGGTCCCGCCCTCTCGGCGTGAGGGCCCGTTCCAGATCACGAGTGCCGTCTTCGGCTTCGGCATGACGCCACAACAGCAGATTCATCCTGCTCTCCTTTTCCTGAAAGATGTCACAATGCGCGTTGTTTTTGCGCACCCGATCATCGTGTATCCATGACCGCCAGGCTTACCCCGGCCGATTTCGACTATTCCCTGCCGCCCGAACTCATCGCCCAACACCCCGCCGCCGAACGCACTGCCAGCCGCCTGCTGCACCTCGACGCCCGCGGCACACTGCACGACAAGC
>JAJUJN010000044.1 GCA_029265335.1 Alcaligenaceae bacterium | reverse complement strand
TGCCCATTGGCCCCATGCTCTACCGCGTAGCCTACCAACCGCTGGCGGAGTCTACGGTGCTGGTATTGCTGATTGTGTCAGTGGCCGTGCATTTTGCACTCACGGGGGCCGCACTGGTGTTCTTCGGCGCCGAAGGCTGGCGGACGCCGGCCTTTGTCTCGGGTG
Source organism: Alcaligenaceae bacterium (assembly GCA_029265335.1). GTDB lineage: Bacteria > Pseudomonadota > Gammaproteobacteria > Burkholderiales > Burkholderiaceae_B > Verticiella. The sequence goes on along the minus strand of JAJUJN010000044.1, from coordinate 10,211 downwards.
GCTTCGATCTCGGTTTCACGCGGGTGTCGGCGCAAAGTCTGCTGGTGGTGGGCACGGCCGTGCTCTTCATTCTGGTGCTGTTTCTCTTTTTTGGCCGCACTCTCTATGGCAAAGCCCTGCGGGCCACCGCGGTGAACCGCCGCGGGGCACGGCTCATGGGCATCAGCACCAATATGTCGGGCGGCATCACTTTCACGCTCGCGGCCTTCATCGGTGCGCTCTCGGGCATTCTCATCGCGCCCGTTACCACGGTTTACTACGACACAGGGTTTCTCATCGGCCTCAAAGGTTTCGTGGGCGCCATATTCGGTGGGCTTGCCAGTTATCCGCTGGCGGCCCTGGGGTCGCTGTTGGTCGGGCTGCTGGAATCATTCAGTTCATTCTGGGCCAGCGCCTACAAAGAAGTCATCGTATTCACGCTGATCCTGCCGGTGCTGGTGTGGCGTTCGCTCACCAGTCGACAGATCGACGACGAATGATTCTGGAATCGCTGTAACGGCTACGCGCCTCACCATGAAAAACACATATTCCCGTTATCTGATCGCCGCGTTCATCCTGGTGCTCCTGGTGTTGCCACAGTTGGCCATCACCCCGGAATACTGGATCACGCAGCTCAACTACATCGGCCTGGCCACTCTGGTGGTGGTAGGTTTGGTACTGCTCACGGGGGTGGGTGGTCTCACTTCGTTCGGCCAGGCGGCATTTGTGGGTATCGGCGCCTATACCACGGCCTACTTCACCACCCAGATGGGCCTGTCGCCGTGGCTCACGCTCTTCATGGGGCTGGTGCTCACCGGCATCGTTGCCTACATTCTTGGTGCGGTGTCGCTGCACTTGTCTGGGCATTACCTGCCTCTGGGCACCATCGCCTGGGGCCTGAGCCTTTACTACCTGTTCGGCAACCTCGAAGTGCTGGGCAAATACGATGGCATCGCAGGCATCCAATCGCTCGAAGTTTTCGGCATCTCGCTGGTCAGCGGGCGCAACATCTATTACCTGATCTGGCTTTTCGTCATGCTGTCCATCTGGGCCACCAGCAATCTGCTGTCTTCCCGACCGGGTCGGGCGATACGTTCGCTGCGCGATGGCGGCGCCATGGCCGAATCGTTCGGCGTCAATACCGCTGCCTACAAGATCGTGATCTTCATGTATGCGGCGCTGTTGGCCAGTGTGTCGGGTTGGCTCTATGCGCATATGCAGCGCGCCGTCAGTCCCAGCCCCTTCGGCCTCAATTACGGTATTGAATATCTGTTCATGGCGGTGGTGGGTGGCGCCGCATCCGTATGGGGCGCTCTGGTGGGGTCGGCCGTGGTGCTGATCATCAAAGATCAGCTGCAGAACTGGCTGCCGTGGTTGATCGATTCCACCGACAACTTCGAGCTGATCGTGTTCGGCATCATTCTGGTGCTCGTACTCCAGCATGCCCGCGATGGCATCTGGCCTTACCTGGCCGCGCCATTCCAGCGACGGCAGCAAGTGCGCAGTGTCAAGCTGCCACCGCCCCCCGAAGCTCCAGCCCTGCCGCAGCGCGAACGCCCTCAGCCTGGCGAAATCGTGCTCGACGTGGCACAAATCCGCAAGGAATTTGGTGGTTTGGTCGCAGTCAACGACGTGAGCTTTCAGGTAAAGGCAGGCGAGATCGTCGGCCTGATCGGGCCCAATGGCGCCGGTAAGAGCACCACCTTCAACCTCATCACTGGTGTCCTGCCGGCCACCGCTGGACGGGTGGAGTTCTGCGGCAAGCGCATCGATGCCAAACGCGCGCGCGACATCGCCCGTCTGGGCGTGGGTCGCACTTTTCAACACGTGCAATTGCTGCCCACTATGTCCGTGCTCGAGAACGTGGCGCTGGGTGCGCATCTGCGCAGCGACGTCAGTGTGCTGGCCGGTACGCTCCATATCGATCGCAGCCGCGAGGCCCAGCTCCTGCACGAGGCCGCACAGCAGCTGCGGCGCGTGGGTCTGGGCGATTATCTCTACGAACAGGCGGGCAACCTGGCTTTGGGGCAGCAGCGCATCGTTGAAATTGCCCGTGCGCTGGCGGCAGACCCAGTACTGCTCCTGCTCGACGAGCCGGCGGCCGGTTTGCGTTTCCGCGAAAAGCAGGCGCTGGCGCAGGTGCTCAAGCAGCTGCGCGAAGAGGGCATGAGTATCCTGCTGGTAGAGCACGACATGGAGTTCGTCATGGATCTCACCAATCATCTCGTGGTGCTCGACTTTGGCACCAAGCTCGCGGAAGGCAAACCAGAAGAAGTACAGACCAACCCGGCCGTGCTCGAGGCCTATCTGGGCGGCGTCGAAGAGGAGGAACCCGCCAATGTCTGAACCCATACTTTCGGTGCGGGGCCTTTATGGTCGCTACGGCAAGGTCACCGCGCTGTCGGATGCGGCCCTCGACGTGGGCGCGGGGCAGATCGTGACTGTGATCGGCGCCAACGGCGCCGGCAAGTCCACCCTGCTGGGCGCCATCATGGGTTCATTGCCCATCAACGGTTCGGCCAACGGCGATATCATCTACGCCCACGAGCAAGTGAGTCGGTGGCCGGTGGAGCGTCGAGTGGCTGCCGGGATGTCGCTGGTGCCCGAACGACGCGAGTTATTCGCCAGCATGTCGGTGTACGACAACCTCATGCTGGGTGCCTTTCGTCGCTATCGCAGTCGCGATAAACAATGGGACGACGAGCTTGAGCACGTTTTCGAGCTGTTCCCACGCCTCAAAGAGCGCTGCACCCAGGCTGCCGGCACCTTGTCGGGCGGCGAACGCCAGATGCTGGCGCTGGGGCGCGCACTCATGGCCAAACCCAAACTGTTGATGCTCGACGAACCTAGCCTGGGGTTGGCGCCGCTGATCGTGCGCGAGATCTTCCATATTATTTCGCGCTTGCGCGAAACGGGTGTAGCCACCTTGCTGGTGGAACAAAACGCACGGGCGGCCCTGCAGGTTGCCGATTACGGTTATGTGCTCGAAACTGGCACGGTGGCCCTATCGGGGCCGGCCAATGAATTGGCTGACAACCCTCGTGTTATCGAAAGTTATCTGGGTCTGGGCAAGCGCGATCAGGTCGCTTGAGTTTTGCATCGTGCCTGACGCCAGCTGGTTCTGTGCAAAGCATGCAACGCCAGTATTGTCGCTGCTTGCCTCGGCTCACCCACAGTGATAATTTGATTCATTCTTCTGTAGAAAGTCGGAGTTGCCGTGCAGTCATGGCATGAGCCCGCCCGGTCAGGCCGGGGCGCGGCAGTAGGAATTTCAGGCACGGTCCTCCTTGCTCTGGCCAGCGCGTTTGCAGTGCCTTCGCTCGAAGCCGCAGAATGGTCGCGTGCCCGCATTCTCTCTGGTGTGGGCCAACCGCTGAACGTCGAAGTTCCGTTGCGCGACGTGCCGCGGCATGCCACCGCCGCGCAATATCAGGTGTCGCTCGAGGTTGCCACAGCCAATTCGGCGGCCATGGCCCAGCGCACGCCTTTGCCGGTGCAACATACGCTCGAGCCCGCCGCCGACGGGTCTGGTTTCATCCTCATGGTGGTGTCCGATGCGCCGGTGGAGCAGGGCGTCGTCGAGTTGCATCTTAGCGTCGACGGGCCCGAAGCGCCCGCCGCGCGCCGCGTGGTGCTGCTGCTTTCACCCGGGCATGGAGCCCGAGTTGTGCCCGTGTCCTTGGCCCAAGAGGCGATCGGCAGCGGTGTTCAAGTGCGCGCCGGCGATACGCTCGGCGAGATTGCGGTTCGCGTGCGCCAGCAGGCCGGTTACCACAACGTTTCCATGATGCAGGCGCTGGCGGGCTTGTTCCACGCCAACCCCGAAGCCTTCATTCGCAACAACATGAACCTGGTGAAGGCCGGCGCCACTTTACGAATTCCCAGCGCCGAGGCCTTGCGTGCCCTCGATCAGGCCACGGCTTCGCAGCTCTATCAGCGTCACCTCGAAGCCTTCCGCGCTCTGCGCGCGCGTGGTCAGCTTGCACCTGCCGTCAATGCTGCCAGTGAGCCGGCCGCAGCACTGCCTTCGCCCGACATGAGCGAAGGCGCGGTAGAGCCCCCGCCAGCGCCCATCCCGCCTCCGCCCGAGCGCGATACCTTGCGCCTTTCCAGCCTGTTGCCGGGGAATGGCGAGGCGCAGGCGGCCACGCTCGATGCTCAGGCGCAGATCGACCAATTGCGTGATGAGCGAGCCGCTACCCAACGTGCCCTCGAGGCAGCCCGCAGCCGCGTGGGTGAGTTGGAGAGCACCGTTGAAGACATGCGGCGTCTGCTCGATCTCCAGAACGAGGCCCTGGCTCGTCTGCAAGAAGCCGCCTCCGCCACTGCGCCTGCCGCCGAAGCTGCCGAACGGCGCGAATCTCAGCAGCAATCGCCGAGTTCACCGGCTGGCGCCGCCACACCGGCAGCAAGGTCTTTGGGTGCGGGTCATGCACCAGGGGCGACGGCGCCAGGCGAGGCGCCCGTCACCTCCGCAGCCACCACTCCACAAGCAGAGTCCGTCCGTGCCGATGCCGGCTCGGCAATGGCGGGTGACCCCCAGCAAACTGCCACGCAGCCTGCTGCTAGCACTAACGGCGTAGCCGCACCCGCTAGGGCCGCTACGGTTACCGCCGAGCCGGCCGAGACATCCACGGCGGTTTCGGCCGATGCGGAACCCACGCCTCGAACCGCACCGGCAGCCGAAGATTCTCCCGCCGCAGCGGTGTCTCCGGCACGGGGGGCGGACGCCTCTTTGGAAAGTGCACCGGCCAGCGTCACTCCTGCCGCAAGTGTTCCGCACACTGATTCCACGACCGCAGGCACGAGTTCAGGTTCAGGTTCCGGTGCGTCGAGCGCAGAGGTCACGCCGAGCGCAAGTGCAGGTGCTGCAGAAATCGCTGATGCTTCCGCGACAGCAAGCGCGCCCACCGCGTCAAGTGCCACCGCGAATGCAAGCGCTCCTGCGAGCTCAGACTCCGCAACGCTCGCGGCGCAAGCATCCCATGCTCCTGCTCCGTCGAGCGGCAACGACCTCTCCGCCGCGCTCACCCACGCCCCAGCCACTCATGAGGCACAGGCCACAAGTGGGGCGCAAACCGCCGGTAGCGAACAGGCCACTGGTGAAGCGCCATCCGTTGGTGAGGCGCAACCCACGGGTGAAGCGCAGTCCATGGGTGAAGCCCAACCACTTGCCAATCTTTCTCCGCACGAAGACGACGCGGCTGCCCCTGAAGGCTGGGCAGAAGGCTCAAGCATGCCGGCACTGCGCTCGCCACCGCCCGCCCGACCACAGGATCTGGCGGCTCAGCAGGCAAGCCCGAGTGCAGTTGAGGCTGGCACCGCCGCACCGCGTTCCACCGACAGCGATGCATCCGTTGCTGCGACTGCCGGCGAAGAGAATGGCCGCGTGCAGGGCGGCGCTCCTCAGGCGGTGTCGCCAGAAGGCGACGTAACTCCAATCGCGGGGCAGGGTGGTGTCGCTGAGCCCAGCAACGGTTCCGATACGGTCAACGTTTCCGACGGTGCCGAGGGTGCCGACGTTGCCGACGCTGCCGACGCGGTCGATGCCAGCGAGAGCACGGGCGAAGCCGGCGCCAGAGCTACTGCCGCAGCCAGCGACAGCCAGCCGCAGTCGGCAGATGCCGCCGATGAACCAGCAACTGAGGCGCGCGAACTGCCGTGGTTGGGCATTGGCGCCTTGGCGGTGTTTGCCCTGCTGGTGATCGGCTTTCTGTTCCGTCGCAAGAAGCAGCCGCTGGTCGACGACGATCTGGACGCGGCGGAAACCGCTGACTCCACCACGGAGTCGCCGCCGCCCTTGAAGGTTGATTTCGACCTCGATCTCGATTCGCCGCCCTCCGATGAACCCCCGGCGAAGCCCGACGGTAAACACAGCACCCCTGCCAAGAAAGAATGATGGGGGAGGTTGAGCCTGGCGACGTGGTGGTGGCTCCCAGGCTGTCTGCCCACCCTATAGGCGGCCGTTTGGCGCTTGGCCTCGCCTACGACGGTCGGCCCTTTCAGGGCTGGCAGACCCAGGCGCATCGCAATACGGTGCAAGACCAGCTCGAGACTGCGCTGGAGCGCTTCGTGGGCCAGCCCGCTGCTACCATCTGCGCTGGCCGAACCGATACCGGCGTGCATGCCGCGCTGCAGGTGGTGCATTTCGACAGTCCGGTGGTACGGCCGCAAATTTCCTGGGTTCGTGGCTTGAATGCGCATTTGCCGAGCAGTATTGCGATCCGCTGGGCGGCGCCTGTGCCCGACGATTTTCACGCACGCTTTTCAGCGACGGGTCGACACTATGTGTATCGCTTGTTCGTTGACGCAGTCCGGCCCCCCTTGTGGCACGGTCGCGTGGGGTGGTGCTTTCATCAGCTCGACGTAGCCGCCATGCGGCAGGCCGCACAAGTGCTGTTGGGCACGCATGACTTTTCGAGCTTTCGATCGTCTCAGTGTCAAGCGGCGTCGCCGGTGCGTACTCTGCATCGGCTGGAGATTCAACGACATGGGCGCTTCGTCGATCTGAGCCTGCACGCCAACGCCTTTCTGCATCATATGGTGCGCAACATCGTGGGCGCCTTGGTATATGTGGGAATGGGCCGGCAGCCGTGGCACTGGGTGGCGGAGCTTCTAGCCGCAAAAGACCGACGCTTGGGAGCACCCACTTTTGCGCCTGATGGCCTGTACCTCACCGGTGTCGACTATCCAGGCGTGGGCTTGCCTTATTTGGACGCCAGCCGCGAAATCCGCGAAAATCTGTAGCTTTGATTGTCCCGGCTGGCAAGATCGGGATGTTACGGAGAGCCGCGTGCTGACAGAAAGAACGAGGGTGAAGTTTTGCGGTTTTACCCGCCAGGAAGATCTCGCGGCCGCGGTGGCGTTGGGAGTGGACGCGGTGGGCTTGGTGTTCTACCCACCCAGCCGTCGCTGTCTCACACTCGAGCAAGCAGCGCAATTGCGACACACCTTGCCGCCGTTTGTGACTGTGGTGGCGCTTACGGTCAACGCCGATCCCTCGGAGTTGCACGACATCGTGCAGGCCGTGCAGCCTGATATGCTGCAGTTCCATGGTGATGAACCCCCCAACGCCTGCGAGCGCTGGGGCCTGCCTTACCTGCGTGCTTTCCGGGTGGGCGCCCCGGGGCTGGAAACGCCGCGAGCTTTGTTAGAATCGTGTCAGCGCCACTCCCAGGCCAGCGGTTGGCTGTTCGACAGTCATTCTCAGGGCTACGGCGGTAGTGGCAGGAGTTTCGATTGGTCATTTCTCTCACCTCTCGCCCACAACGAAAACGTGCGTCCGGTCGTTTTGTCTGGTGGGTTGCATGCTGCAAGGGTCGCCCAGGCCATCGCTGAGGTTCGCCCCTACGCGCTCGACGTCAGCAGCGGCGTGGAGCTCTCGCCGGGGGTCAAGTGCCCCCACAAAATGCAGCAATTTCTAAAAGAGGTGCGGCGTGCAGATGCCGCACGGAGTCACCATGAAACCCTATGACCTCCCCAACGCCACTGGTTATTTTGGCCAGTACGGCGGCAGCTTTGTTGCCGAAACCCTGGTTCACGCTCTCGCGGAGTTGCGTGAGGCCTACGAGCACTATCGCAACGATCCCGAGTTCCTGGCCGAGTACGCCTACGAGCTCAAGCACTTCGTGGGGCGGCCGAGCCCGGTGTATCACGCTCGCCGCTGGTCTGAACAGCTGGGTGGCGCCCAGATCTGGTTCAAGCGCGAAGACCTCAATCACACCGGCGCGCACAAAGTCAATAATTGCATTGGGCAGGCCTTGCTGGCCAAGCGCATGGGCAAGCCCCGCGTGATCGCCGAAACCGGCGCGGGCCAGCATGGCGTGGCTACAGCCACCGTGGCAGCCCGCTACGGCATGGAATGCGTGGTGTTCATGGGCAGCGAAGACGTGCGCCGCCAAGCCGCCAACGTGTATCGCATGAAGTTGCTGGGCGCTAAGGTGGTGCCCGTAAGCTCAGGCTCGTGCACCCTGAAGGATGCCCTCAACGAGGCCATGCGCGACTGGGTCACGAACGTCGAAATCACCTTCTACATCATCGGCACCGTGGCCGGGCCGCACCCATACCCCATGATGGTGCGCGACTTCCAAACCGTGATCGGTAAAGAGTGTCTCGAACAGATGCCGGCCGAAACCGGTCGCCAGCCCGATGCCGTGATCGCCTGCGTGGGCGGCGGCTCCAACGCCATCGGCATTTTCCACCCATACATTCCGCATCAGAACGTGCGCCTCATCGGGGTGGAAGCGGCGGGCGACGGCCTCCAATCGGGGCGCCACGCGGCCTCGCTCACGGGTGGCTCGCCGGGGGTGCTTCACGGCAACCGCACTTATTTGCTGCAGGATGAAAACGGGCAAATCACCGAAACCCATTCGGTATCGGCAGGTTTGGATTATCCCGGCGTAGGGCCAGAACATGCCTGGTTGAAGGATAGCGGGCGAGCAAGTTACGTGCCCGTGACCGACGATCAAGCCCTGCAGGCCTTCCACGATTGTTGCCGGATCGAGGGCATCATGCCGGCGCTTGAATCGGCCCATGCCATCGCTTATGCCGCGCAATTGGCGCCCACCATGAGCACTGACCAGATCCTGTTGGTGAATCTTTCGGGCAGGGGTGATAAAGACATGCACACTGTGGCCGAACGCGGAGGGATCGAACTGTGAGCAAGATTTCTTCTGCCCACGAGGCGCCCAGTACAGGTGAATCGTTGCGTTTGCAGCGCACCCTGCAAGCTTGTCTGGATCAAGGGCGTACTGCCTTGATCCCTTACCTCATGGCGGGCTACCCCGTGCCCGAGGCCACCGTTCCCATCATGCATGCCTTGGTGAAAGCGGGCGCCGATGTCATCGAGTTGGGCGTGCCGTTCTCCGATCCCATGGCCGATGGTCAAGTGGTTCAACTGGCTGGCGAGCGTGCTCTGGCGCATGGCGTCAATCTGCGCCAGGTGCTGGCCATGGCGGCGGAATTTCGCCAAACCAACCCCGACACACCCATTGTGCTGATGGGCTATGCCAACCCGGTGGAGCGCATGGGCACGGCGGCGTTCGCCGAAGCTGCGGGCGCGGCGGGGGTAGATGGAGCGCTGGTGGTGGATTATCCGCCCGAGGCCTCCGAGCAATTCAGTCGTGAATTGGCGGCGCATGGTCTCGACCCCATTTTTCTGTTGGCTCCTACCACCACGCCGGAACGCATGACTACCGTGGGAGCGGTGGCGAGAGGCTATGTGTATTACGTGTCACTCAAGGGTGTCACCGGCGCCGGCAACCTCGACACCGACGACGTGGCCCGTAAGGTGGCCGCCATTCGTGAGCATGTGAAGGTGCCGGTGGGCGTTGGTTTTGGCATTCGCGACGCGCGCAGCGCCTGCGCTGTTGCCGAGGTGGCCGACGCGGTGGTGATCGGTTCCCGGCTATTGCAGGAAATCGAGGACGCTACCCAAGGTGTGGAAGACGAGCTGGCGCCACTTGCCGCGCGAGCGGCGGGTGATTGGCTGGCGCAGATCCGCGCGGCGCTCGATGAGGCCAGCGCCAACCGCAAAGCCCAAGCCAAAGACTGACCCAGCGGGCAGCAGGCTGCGGTCGGTTCGAACGACCGCAGCCCAGGCTCATTTATTCGAAGGTTGTGGCGTCGTTGGGCGACCCCGCGCCTATGCGTTGACTCAGGGCTTCACTGGGCTGCTTGCGCAAGAGCGCCAGCAGTTGAGCCAGTTCGTCGCGCATCTTGCGACGATCCACAATCATGTCGATGGCACCCTTCTCCAGCAGGAACTCGGCGCGCTGAAAGCCCTCGGGCAGTTTCTCGCGTACGGTCTGTTCGATGACGCGGGGGCCGGCGAAGCCCACCAAGGCTTTGGGCTCGGCCATGACCACGTCGCCCATAAAAGCAAAGCTGGCCGACACCCCACCCATGGTGGGGTCGGTGAGTACGCTGATGAAGGGTAGCTGCTCGGCTGATAGACGAGTGAGCAGTGCGTTGGTCTTGGCCATTTGCATGAGCGAAAACAGGCTTTCCTGCATGCGCGCACCGCCGGAGGCTGCTACACAAATGAACGGCGCCCGGTTGGCAATGGCCGCTTTGACGCCGCGCACGAAGCGCTCGCCCACCACCGAGCCCATGGAGCCGCCCATGAACTGGAACTCGAACACGGCCGCCACCACCGGTTGCGCGTGAATCGCGCCGCTCATGACCACCAGGGCTTCGGATTCACCGGTGTGGGCAACGGCCTCTGTGAGCCG
>JAJUJN010000437.1 GCA_029265335.1 Alcaligenaceae bacterium | reverse complement strand
GTGAGGCTGAGCGCGCCAGGCACCGGCCCGTGGGGTGGGTTGCCGGGTCGCTCCAGCGCGGCGCGCAAGGCGGCTGGCGGCACCTTGCCATCTACCGGTGCAATGGGCAGCAGACGAGCGCCACCGGTGAAAAGCTCCGGTGCGGTGGATTCGTCGCTGAGTATGTGGGCGTCGGTTTGGGCGTAGATCGAGCCCCAGGGCGGTACCAGCGCAGACAGGGCGAGCGAATTGGCGACGGTGCCCGATCCTACATAAAACACGCGCGCCTCGTCGTGTTCAAAACACTCACGGATCAGCTGAGTGGCGCGCTGACACCACTCATCATTGCCATAGGCCGCTGTGGTGCCATGGTTCGCTTCGCTGATGGTTTGCATGACTTGGGCGGAAGCGCCCACCATGTTGTCGCTGCCAAAATTCATGCTTGGTCATCCTTCATGCGGGTGCATCTTTAGCGAGAGACTGCAGAGCTTGCTCAAGATCAGCCAGGAGATCGTCGGGTTCTTCGATACCTACCGAGATGCGGATAAGGCTTTCAGCAATACCCATTTGGGCTCGGCGCGCCGGACCCATTTCATAATAGATGGTGTGGGCAGCAGGCAGAGCCAGAGTGCGAGTGTCGCCCAGGTGGGTGGAGAGCACCAGAACCTGCAAATAATTCAAAAACTGCAGGCAGTCGAGCCCAGCTTGCAGTTCGAAGCTGAGCAAGGCGCCAAAGCGAGGTTCACCCCCCTTTCCCCCGGCACGGAACCACTGCCGTGCCCACTCATGCTGCGGATGATCGGCCAGACCCGGGTAATTCACCCGCGCCACTAGCGGCTGAGCGTTCAGCCATTCGGCCAGCATGAGAGCATTGGCGCAGGCACGCTCCATGCGCAAGGTTAGGGTTTCTGCACCGACCGCTATGCGGTGCGCCGGTTCGGCTGCCAGCGTTGCGCCCTGATCGCGCAGGCCTTTTTTGCGCAATTGCGTGAGGGCCCAGCGACTAGGGTCGCCGGTTTGATAAATATCGAGAATGTTGGGGTAACGCGTCCAGTCGAGGCCACCGACGTCGGTGACCGCTCCCCCCATGGCGTTGCCGTGGCCACCAATGTATTTGGTCAGCGAGTTCACCACCAGCCCGGCACCCACGGATTTCGGTTGAAACAAATACGGCGTGGAGATGGTGTTATCGACCACGAAGAGAAGCTGGCGTTCGCGGCACAGCTCACCGATACCATGGAGGTCGGCCACCTGCACGCCAGGGTTGGCAATGGTTTCAACGAACACCAGGCGCGTATTGGGCCGCAAGACTGCCGCCACGGTATCGGCGCTGGTGGCATCTACCAGCGTGACTTCCACGCCCAACTGCTGCAAGGTGAGAAAAAGGCTGTTGGTGTTGCCGAAGATGTACTGGCTGCTCACCACATGATCGCCCGCCCGCAGCATGGTGGTAAACACCGCTGTGAGCGCCGCCATGCCAGTGGCAAAGCACACCGTGCCCAGGCCATCTTCCAGCAAAGTGATCTTCTGTTCGAGCGCAGCGGTAGTTGGGGTGCCCTGGCGAGCGTAAGAAAAGCCCGCACGTGTTCCCTGGAATACGCCACAAAGATCGTTGACATCGTTGTATTGATAAGCGGCGGCGGAATGCATGGGCTTGTGCACGGCGCCATGCTCGGCTCCTTGCCGGCGGTCCGCGTGGAGCAATTGTGTGGTAATGCCTGGTTTCATGGTGTGACCTTCGCGCGTCGCTGACGCACCGTTTCGTAAAGACAGACTGCAGCCGCTACACTGACGTTGAGACTTTCTACCGACCCCGCCATGGGAATATGCACGAGTTCGTCGCAGGTTTCACGCGTGAGGCGTCGCATGCCCTCACCTTCTGCGCCGAGCACCCAGGCGGTACCCCGACGAGTGTCGGTTTCGTGCAGGCTGTTCGTGGCCTGATCGTCGGTGCCAATCAACCAGATGTCGTGTTCACGCAAAAGCCGCAAGGTGCGCGCAAGGTTGGTAACGGTGAAATAGGGCACGGTATCGGCAGCGCCACAGGCCACCCGTCTGACCGTGGCATTGAGCCCCACCGCACGATCTTTGGGAGCGATCACGGCGTGGGC
>JAJUJN010000047.1 GCA_029265335.1 Alcaligenaceae bacterium | reverse complement strand
TCTCTCGCCCCCCGGTTGGCTGAACGTGGCTGGCATGTGCAGTTGCTGTTCGATTTGCGCAAACTCCCTTTGCACTTGCCGCGGCTGCGTCGATTGCCCGTGCCCTGCGTCTTCGATCACATGGGTTATTTCCCGGCGAACTTGGGCGTCGACTTGCCGGTTTTCCAGCAGTTTCTCGCCTTGGCGCAAGACTATCCCTGGTGGGTGAAGCTCTCGGCGCCCTATCGTCTGGAAGCCGAGGCGCCCTGGCCACACTGCAGCGAGCTCGTGCACGCCATGAGCGAACAGTTTCCTGAACGCCTGCTGTGGGGCTCCGATTGGCCCCACGTGGCAGTGGCCACGCCGCCCAACACCCAATCTTTGCTGAACGTGATGCCGCGCTGGCTGCCCGACGCCAGGCTGCGCCAGCAAGTGCTGGTGGAAAATCCCGCTCGGCTCTACGACTTCCCTTCCACGTAAGCTCATGCGGGTTGAACCACACCGCGATCGTGGTGGTGGGGCCAGCCAGTGCCGAGATCGCAGCCACAGCCATCCGCAGCGCACATCAGCGCGCAAGGGCGCTATGATGAAGCCTCATGACCATGGAGCGTCGTTGTGGATCTCTCAGAAGCCCTCGCTCAGCACAAAGCCGCCTGGCACAAACGCTATCCCGAGAGTGCGCGCCAGCATCAGGCGGCCACCGAGGTGCTGCCCGGCGGCAACACCCGCTCTGTGCTGTATTACGACCCGTTCCCGCTGGTCATGGCCAGTGGCCAGGGCAGTCATCTACGCGACGTCGACGGCAACGACTACCTCGATTTTCTGGGTGAGTTCACGGCTGGTGTGTATGGTCATTCGCACCCGGTAATACACCAGGCCATCACCGACGCGCTGCAAGGCGGCATCAACCTCACTGGGCATACCTTGCTGGAAGTGCAGCTGGCCCGCGAAATCCGGCGCCGCCTGCCTTCCATGGAACAGATTCGGTTCACCAATTCGGGCACCGAAGCCAATCTCATGGCCATTGCACTGGCCAAGGTGCACACGCACCGTTCGCACATTCTGGTTTTTCAGGGCGCCTATCACGGCGGTCTCTACGGTTTTGCCAAAGGGCCGTCACCAGTGAACGTGCCCCACCCCACGGTGCTCGCGCGCTACAACGACATCTCGAGCGTTGAAGAAGCGTTTGCCCAGCATCAAGATATTGCCGCGGTGTTGGTGGAGCCCATGCAGGGAGCCGGCGGCTGCATTCCGGCTCAACCTCAGTTCCTGCAGGCTGTGGCCGAACTCGCGCGCGAGCACGGCGCGCTCTTGATCTTCGATGAAGTGATGACCTCGCGCCTGTCACCGGGTGGGCGACAAAGCGAGTTGAAGATACAGCCCGACCTCACCACGGTGGGCAAGTATCTGGGTGGCGGCCTGTCGTTCGGCGCCTTCGGTGGCCGCGCCAACATCATGCGCCGCTTCGACCCGCGCGAGCCCGACGCCCTACCCCACGCAGGCACTTTCAACAACAACGTGTTGAGCATGGCTGCGGGCTACGCTGGGCTTTCTCAAGTATTCACACCCCAGGTTTGTATCGATCTCAACGCCCGTGGCAACCACTTGCGCCAAGCCGTCAACTCGCGGTTTCGTGAAAGCGGCCTGCCGCTGGTATTCAGTGGTCTGGGGTCGCTGATGAACCTGCACGCCATGTCGGAACCGCCGCAAAGCGTTGCCGACCTCCCCCCGCACAATGGCCCGGTGCGAGACCTCTTCTTCTTTCACATGATCGAAACGGGCCATTACATGGCCCGCCGCGGCTTCGTGGTGCTTTCCTTACCCCTCACCGACACCGATATCGAGAGTTTCGTGGCCGCCACCGACAGCTTCATCGAACGCTACGGCGCACTCTTGCCACAAAGCTGACGTGCTCACAGGCTGATGGTGAGCTGGCCGAGTTTATCGGTGAGCTTGATGTTCTCTCGATAATCCACCGGGCAAGCCACCAATGACACCCCCGGCTCGTTCAGGGCTTGCTGCAACATAGGCAAAAACTGCTCGGCAGATTCCACCTGATAGCCATTGGCGCCAAAGCTGCGCGCGTAGGCCACAAAGTCGGGGTTGCCGAAGTCCACATTATTGTGCGACCCCTCTTCCAGATCCATCTTCCATTTGATCAGGCCATAGGCGTTGTCTACCCAAACCAGAATCTTCAGAGGAACCGATTCGCGCACGGCGGTTTCTATTTCTTGCGAGTTCATCAGAAAACTGCCGTCGCCCATCACGGCCAGCACTTTGCGGTCGGGGCAGGCCAAATGCGCCCCGATCGCGCCTGGCAAGGCAAAGGCCATGGTCGACAAGCCATTGGAAATGAGGCAAGTGAGCGGTTGGTAGGTGGGGTAGAGGCGAGCCATCCACATTTTGATGGCGCCGGTGTCGGCCAGCACAATGTCGTCGTCATTGAGCGCCTCGCGTATGTCGGCCACTACGCGTTGCGGCAGCAGCGGAAAGGCGTTGCTGGCGCGCCCGGTATCGAGTTCGGCCTGCACCATGTCGCGAATTCGCGAGGTGTTGACCGTGGTGTGCAGGGGCTCATCGCCGAGCGCCTGGGCCAGAGCTTCGAGCGACAGACCAATATCGGCGTTGATATTCACCGCCATGTCGTAATGGGCGTCGATATCCGGCGCAAAAGTATTGATGTGGATGATGGTTTTGTCAGCGTCTGGGTTGATGCGCGAGGGCGAGAACTCCTGGAGTTCGTAGCCGACCGACAAAATGGTGTCGGCCTCATCAAAGGCAAAGCTTTCGTAATCGTGCCGCATGAAACCCACCACGCCGAGCGCCAGGGGTTCGCGATCGCTTACCACGCCCTTGGCCATGAAAGTGGTGGCCACCGGCAGGTTGTAGCGTCGGGCAAACTCGGTGAGCTGACCCGCCACGCCCTGTCGGGCCACGCCATCGCCAGCCAGCAAGATCACGCGCTTGGCGGCACGCAACAACTGACGGGCCTGCTCGATGGCTTCGGGCGCCGGCAGGCTGCGGCTGCGCTCTCTTGCCGGCAGGGGCTTGGCGTCGGCCGGTGCGGGCATGGCTTCGACATCCTCGGGCACGGCCAGGTAAGCAGCCCCTGGCCGCTCGGATTGCGCAGCGTCAAACGCCTGGCGCACCATCTCGGGCACCGCCTGAGGGGTAAGAATGGTATCGGCCCACTTCGTGACCGGTCGGAACATCGACTCCAGATCCACGATCTGGTGTGATTCCTTGTAAATGCGATTGAGGCCCACTTGCGCCGAAATCGCCACCAGCGGACTCGAGTTGGTCTGGGCATCGGCCACACCCAGCAACAGGTTGATGGCGCCGGGCCCAAGGGTGGCTGTGCATACACCGGCTTTGCCGGTGAGCCGGCCGTAGATGTCGGCCATGAAAGCCGAGCCCTGCTCATGCCGCCCCAGAATAAAGCGCATGGACGACGATTCCGACACCGCCCGTACCAACTTGATGTTCTCTTCGCCGGGAATACCGAAGACGTATTCCACGCCCTCTTCTTCGAGACAAGACACAATCAACTGAGCCACGGAAGTAGGGGAATTGGCAGACATGAAAACTCCTACAAAGACATAAGCCGAGAAAGAATGCACCATCAGGTGGCGGCTATGGGCTCCTGCAAGTGTGCCCAGCCGGGATCGGGGTTGAAGCGCTCGCCGTGCGCCTCGGCCAGGCGCTCCAGCGTTTGAACCACGTTCTGAACGCCGCGCTCCGACGCGTAATGCAGGGGACCACCGCGAAAGGGTGCAAAGCCCGTGCCAAAAATCATGGCAGCGTCGATCACATCCCGATCTGCTGCAACACCCTCGCGCAGTAGACGAACGCAAGTATTGAGCATGGGCAATACCAAACGGTCGGCCAACTCTGCCGGCGGCGGCGGTGCGTCAGCACGCTGCGGTTTACCTTTGTCGTTGTAATCGTAGAGGCCTTTACCACTTTTGCGTCCCAGTTCGCCACGCGTCACTTTGCGCTCCAGCCAATCGGGTACGGCGGGGACTTCTTGTGGAAATGCCTCGTGCAGGGTGCGCGCCACCTGCAAGCAGATATCCAGCCCCACACGGTCGGCGAGTTCGATGGGGCCCATGGGCATCCCGAAGTCACGGGCCGCGCGGTCGATGGTTTCTTTCTGCACGCCTTCGTCGAGCAGCAAAAAGGCTTCGGCCAGATACGGCGTCAGTGCGCGATTCACCACGAAACCGGGTGAACTGTTCACGGGCGCTGGCAGCCGGCTGATATCGCCACAGAATGCTCGAGCTCTGGCGAGCGTGGTGCTATCCACCTGGTTGTGCGCAACAACCTCCACCAGCTCCATGCGACTGACCGGGTTGAAAAAATGAATGCCCACCAGACGCGACGGATCGGGCACAGCATCGCGCAGGGCTTCGAGCGCGATGCTCGACGTGTTGGTGGCCAGAATCGCATGGGGCTTGAGCCGGGGCGCCAGGTCGCTGAACACTTTGCGCTTCACCTCCGCCTTCTCGGCGATGGCTTCGATGATCAGATCCGCGCCGGCAACCCCTGCCCCTTCGGTATCGGGAATCAGGCGATCCATGGCGTCGCGTTGTTCGATACTGGAATGGAGACGCCGCTGCGCCAGCTCACGGGCCACCGCCACCGCCTTGGCCAAGGCCTGCGGACTGAGGTCTGACAACGTGACCCGCTTGCCGCGGATAGCGCACCAGGCTGCAATTTCTGCCCCCATCGTGCCCGCGCCGATCACGTGCACATGCTTGACTTCGCTCTGGCCCTTGCCCAGGGCACGGAGCTTTTCACGCAGAAAATAGGCGCGAACCAGATTGCGCGAGGTGCTGCCGCTGAGCAAGTGTGCGAATGAGCGGATTTCTGCCGCCTGCATGGCGCGCGGCCGGCCGGCGTGTTGCTCCCAGAGGTTGATGAGGGCGGCGGGCGCCGGGTAATGCTGTGGCGGCGCCTGCCGCGCAGCCTGCTCCCTCATGCGGCGAGCCACCAACTTGCGCACCGGGGCCCACTCGAGGAAGGGCGCCTGCCAGCCTCGGCCGCGACGCGGCAGGCGATCGGCGGCGGCAGCTTCTATTGCAGCAGCTACGTGACGGTATTCCACCACCGCATTCACCAGACCCAGCCGACGAGCGCGTGCGGCTCGCACCGACTTACCGGTGAGCATCAGGGTGACGGCGGTGAGTGGGTCGATGCGCGCTGGCAGACGAAATGTGCCGCCCAGCCCGGGATGCAGACCCAACAACACTTCGGGAAAGCCGAAGCTGGCGTTGGGCGTGGCAATGATGTACCGGCAGGCCAGAGCCAGCTCCAGCCCGCCGCCCAGACAATGACCGTGCACCAACGCAATCGTGGGTATGCGCAGGCGCGCCAGGCGGTCGATGACCCGATGCGCTTCTTGCAAAAGCTGGCTGGCCGCCGCGGCCGATGCCATGCCACGGAAGTCGCGAATATCCGCCCCCGCGGCAAAGCCACTGGATTTGGCGGAACAAACCACCAGCGCCTTGCATGTGATGGACTCGATATGGTCCAGCATTTGATCGAGTTCACGCAGAACGGCTTCGGAAAGGGTATTCACACTTTCGGCGGCACGGTCGAGCACCAGCCAAGCGATGTCGTCTGCCAGGGCCAACGACCAGTGCTCAAGCTGATGCAAGGCAGGCGTGGGAATGCGCCAGCGCTCTGCAGCTTGCAGAGCGGCACGCACCTCAGGCTGTGGCTGTGGGTTCATGGTGCCTCCAGCAGCATGGCGCCGCCCTGACCACCGCCCACGCATTGGCTGGCCACCGCCCGACGCACACCCAACCGGCGCATGGCTTTGGCGGCATGGAGCACGATGCGATTGCCGCTGGTGCCCACCGGGTGGCCCAGGCTGATCGCACCGCCATCGACGTTCAAACGAGTTTGTTCGATGCGGCCAAAGGCGTGATCCAGCCCCAACACATCACGACAAAACACTTCGTTCTCCCAGGCCGCCAGACAAGCCAATACTTGCGCTGCAAAGGCCTCGTTGATTTCCCAGAGGTCGATATGCTCACGTGTGAGCTGGTGACGCTGCAGCAAAGGCGTGATGGCCAACACCGGGCCCAGCCCCATGATGGCCGGATCGAGCGCCGCCCAATGGCTGTCGACGATACGGGCCAGCGGCTTGAGGCGATGCTGCTCCACCGCATGGGCCGAGGCCAAGATGCACCACGAGGCGCCGTCGGTGATCTGCGACGAATTACCCGCCGTGACCTTGCCCCACGGACGCTCGAACGCGGGCCGCAAGCGTGCCAGACGAGCTGTGCTGGAATCGCGACGCACACCGTCGTCGTGATCGTAGAGCGTGCCGTCGGCTGCCATGGCCGGCATGACTTCACCCTGCAACCAGCCTTCGTCTTGTGCCCGGGCCAAGCGGCGGTGACTTTCTACGGCATAAGCGTCGGCGGCCTCACGCGAGATATCGAAAAGGTGGGCCAGCAGCTCTGCCGTTTGCCCCATATTGAGGTCGGTCACTGGATCGTTGAGACCTCGTTCGAGGCCGATCACCGGCTTGAGAAACCGCGGTCGCCATTGCCCAATTGCACCGAGCCGCTTTCCCAACGACTTGGCCAGGGCAAAGCTGCCAAACCACTCGGTGGCCTCGCGACTCAACACCAGGGGGGCGTGGCTGAGAGCTTCAGTGCCTCCCGCCAGCACCAGGTCGGCCCGACCCGACTGGATGGCCCGAAAGCCAGAATCGATCGACAGCATGCCCGAGCCACAGTTGATCTGCACGGTGTGCGCCGGAATGGCTGCACTCAAGCCCAAGCGCAGAGCTGCGACACGCGCCGGATTCATTTCGTCGGCCACCACGTTGACGCAACCGAGTATCACCTGATCGAAAGCACTGGGCTCGAAGGGTTGGCGCAGCAGCAAAGGGCGTCCGCATTGCACGGCGAGGTCGACCGGTGTGAACGGGCCCGGCCGGCCACGCGCCCGCAGAAAGGGCGTGCGAGCACCGTCGACGAGGTAGACGGGTTCGGTTCGCTCCACTTCGGCAATCCCCGGTCCAAAGTGCGTTTGGCTGGGCGATTCGCTCATGCCTCCTCCGTGGAGTCTGCGGGTTCGGCGGATGCTTCAGAGCCTGCGTTGGGCGGCGTGGCGGAGCCCTGCGCAGCTTGTGCCACGCCGCCAGCCACTGCCGACACATCAGCCGGCGGCTGACGGTGCTGGGCCGCAATTGGTGACACCTCTTCCATGGGAAATGCATCCACCGCCACGACGCGTGCGGTGGCAGCCGCGCTTTCGGCCAACTGTTCACGCTCATCGGCCGTGATGATGCCCCCCTTGAGCGCTTCGTCGGCGTCGCGCACCTTGGCGTCGCGCATCTTCTTCTCGATGGGTTTGACTGCGTTCACCAGTTGAAATGCCGCTTCGAGATCTTTGAGCGCATGTTGCTCGTGCCCCTCGCCCAAATAAAGCCCCGGCGTGAGACGATCGCGCTGCGCGGAAGGTTCGAGCAACGTGGCGGCCACACGGTTCACCAGACGATCGGGCACCTGCACATAAGGCACACCCAAAGGAAAAGCCAGGACCCTCACCAGCACGGCTGCCCAGCGCGCCGGCAGGTTGTCGAGCACACCGTCGAAAGCCACTGCC
Source organism: Alcaligenaceae bacterium (assembly GCA_029265335.1). Lineage (GTDB taxonomy): Bacteria > Pseudomonadota > Gammaproteobacteria > Burkholderiales > Burkholderiaceae_B > Verticiella. The sequence goes on along the minus strand of JAJUJN010000047.1, from coordinate 2,659 downwards.
ATGCGATCGCGACCGCGCAGCATGAGGTAATCGACGATGCAACGATCTTCGGGCGGTCGGCCCTCGTCTTCGAATCGTTTGAGCACAGCGCCGGCCAGATAGAGCTCGGCCAGGATATCGCCCATGCGCGCCGAAATTCGCTCGCGGCGCTTGAGGCCGCCCCCCAGTGTGAGCAGCACCACATCGGTGAGCAACGCGAAAGCGGAACTCAGGCGCGACAACTGACGCCAGTGCACCGCACAGCCAGCGTTGGCAGGTGCCGGAGCCACCAGACCGCCGCTCCAGCCCCGCAACCAGCTACGCCCGGCATTGCGAAATGTATGGCCAATATGGGCCCAGATGATGCGGTCGAAACTATGCAGTCCAGTGTTGGGATTGGTGTCGGCCAGCGCTTCCATTTCTTCCAGCATGAACGGATGGGAGCGTATGGCCCCCTGACCGAATACCATGAGGTTGCGGGTGAGAATGTTGGCACCTTCTACCGTGATGGCGATCGGTACCGACTTGTGCTGATTGCCCAGGTAGTTGCGCGGCCCGTCGATGATGCCCTTGCCGCCGTGGATATCCATGGCCTTTTCAATGGACGCGCGCATGTGTTCTGTGGCGTGGTACTTCATGAGGGCCGAAATCACCGACGGCCTGTGACCTTCGTCGAGGGCGGCTAGGGTGAGCCGGCGTGCGGCGTCGACCAGATAAGCGTTGGCGGCGAGGTCGGCCAGCGGTTCGCGTACGCCTTCGAAGTCGCCGATGGCCACATTGAACTGGCGACGTATGCGAGCGTAGGCGCCGGTAACACGCGCGCAGAGGGCCGTGGAGCCCGACGACTGCGAAGGCAGCGAGATGCTACGCCCTGCGGCCAGCGCGGTCAACAGCATCATCCACCCCTGGCCGATGCGTTCGGGGCCGCCCAACACGCTGCTCAGCGGCACAAACACATCTTTGCCATACAGCGGGCCATTCTGAAAGAAAGTGAATTGCGGAATGTGCCGCTCACCGTGCGACACCCCTGGTGTATTGGTGGGAATCAACACCACCGTGATGCCGCGCTCCACTCCTTCGCCCAAGAGATTGTTGGGGTCGCGCAGCTTGAAGGCCAAGCCCATGACCGTGGCCACCGGGCCCAGGGTGATATAGCGCTTGTGGAAATTGAGCCGGATGCCCAGCACTTCTTCGCCGTTGAATTCGCCATATTCCACCACACCGCTGTCGGTCATGGCGGCAGCATCCGAGCCGGCTTCTTCGGAGGTGAGGCCAAAGCACGGAATTTCTTGCCCGTCGGCCAAGCGCGGCAACCAGTAGTCTTTTTGCTCCTCGGTGCCAAAATGCATGAGCAATTCACCGGGACCTAGCGAATTGGGCACCATCACCGTGACCCCAGCCACGATGCTGGCCGTGGACACGGTGCGCACCACCTCGGAGTGCATGGTGTGCGAGAAGCCGAGGCCGCCATAGGCTTCGGGAATCACCAAGCCAAAGAAGCGCTCGCGCCGCATGAAATCCCACACTTCGACGGGCAGGTCGCGATCGTGCCAGGTGATGCGCCAGTCGTCGACCATGGCGCAAAGCTCGCGCACCGGCCCGTTCATGAAGGCTTGCTCGCGCTCGGTGAGCTTGGCTGGCGGCATGGCCAGCAGTTCGTTCCAGTTGGGGTTGCCGGTAAACAGAGCGCCGTCCCACCACACCGAGCCGGCGTCGATGGCCTCGCGCTCGGTGTCGGAGATTGGCGGCATGACCTTGCGTGCCATGTTGTAAATGGGACGGGTAAGGAATTTTCGGCGAAGATCGCGCCAGCCCATGCTATCTCCCGATGCGCGTTGACTCATGCCGTAACCGTAGCACTGATCCGCACTCCCTGGCAGCTCTGCCAGGCAAGATATGCGTTGCGGTGAAAAAAGCTCGCACTCCACAGAAAATCGTGGCACCCTGACACCGTTGTAAGAAATCGATCCCTGCCCCATCGGCAGGCTTCTGCAAGCCTATCCCAGGAGGTGATCATGTCCCTGATCATTGCAGCGCGATTCCCTACTTTCGACGACTCCGGCAAAGCCGTAGCCAAACTGCACAGCAACGGCTACACCGACGATGACATCCACACGTTTTATGTCACCCAGGCTGGTATGCATGACGTGACTCCCATCGGCGGTGATGAATACGCCGACCCAGGCGCCAAGGAAAGTCCGCTGGGGGCGATGTTGGGCGCCGCGCTGTTGGGCCTGGTGTTCGCCATCATCGGTGGCTGGATTGCAGCGCAGGCAGGAGGCACCACCTTTGTGCTGCTGGTCGCGGCCGGCATTGGTGGCTATATAGGCGCGCTGGTGGGGTCGTTGTGGCTCTCGGGGCGGCAACGCAGGCGCGCACCGCACCGCCACTCTCCAGGCTTGCCGCATCAACCGCCGGCAGGCGTGATGTTGGCGGTGCGCATCAAGCCCGATCAAGAAATCGAAGTGCGACGCATCCTCACCGAAGCCGGTGGCGCCGAGATCGAACGCGCGCAAGGGCGCTGGGTCGATGGTCAATGGCAAGATTTCGACCCCGTGGCCGAAACCCGCCGAACCGAACATCTGCGCTGAGCTGGCTGCGGCAGCCACCTAGGTTGCTGCCGCAGCAACGACCGAGGTCACGCCGCCGGCGCGGCTAGCGCAAACGCGCTGAGATTTCT
>JAJUJN010000382.1 GCA_029265335.1 Alcaligenaceae bacterium | reverse complement strand
GCGGAAACGAGCAAATACAGCTCGGGCGCTTCGGCAGCAGCCTCGCCACACCAAACCACCACACTGGCCTGCGTGCGCCCTTTGGCATTGCAATAGGCCGCCAAAGCCGCGCCCTCGGGAACCAACGCAGCCACATCATGACTCAGCTGTGCCTGAAGGAAACTCATGGCATCGGCGCCACTGGCTCGAATCACGCGCAAATTTTCGAGCGGCGCGTGGGGCAGGGCGGCAATGGCGGGGAACTCAATTCGATTTTGATCACTCATGAGCTTGTATACCTTTCTGATCCAACTTTCACACCGAGTATGATACCGGGCTGCACGAACGGGGTGAGAGATGCTGCGCTTGTTGTTTCGCGGGTTTTTTTTGTTGCTGGTGCTCGTTCTGGCGGCGGCAGCAGCGGCTACTTGGTGGGCCTTGCGCCCGTTGCCGCTGGCTGAGGAACGCGTGGATTTCAGTATTCCACCCGGCACCAGTGTTCGTGGCATTGCCGCCGAGCTGCAACGCGGCGGTGTGGAGCTGAACCCCGATGCTTTCGTGGCCATGGCTCGCCTCAGCGGCCTCGACCGCAACATCAAGGCCGGAAGCTACGAGGTCACTCGCAACGACAACGCCTGGGGCCTGCTGCAACGCTTGGCCCAAGGCGACGTCCAGTATTCGCGCATCACCTTCATTGAAGGCTGGACCTACCAGCGCCTGCGCGACGAAATCGCCAAACATCCTGATATTCGCGACACTCTTGCTGGGGTGAGCGATGCCGAACTGCTCGATCGACTGGGTGCCGAGGTAGATCACCCCGAAGGCCTGTTCTTCCCCGATACCTACTCCTTTGCCCGCGGCTCTTCCGATTATGACATTCTGCGGCGCGCGTATGTGGCCCAGCAAGAGCTGCTCCAGCGCGCCTGGGCTGAGCGCGATCCTGAAGTTCCTTGGGAGTCGCCATATCAGATGTTGATCATGGCTTCGATCATCGAGAAAGAAACTGGCCACGAGCCCGACCGAGCCCGCGTGGCTGGCGTGTTTGCCAACCGGCTGCGGATCGATATGCCCCTGCAGACCGACCCCACGGTGATCTACGGCATGGGCGATGATTACACTGGGCGTCTACTGCGACGACACCTGCAGGTAGACCATCCGTGGAATACCTACACTCGGCCGGGCTTGCCGCCCACGCCCATTGCAAACCCTGGCCGCGACGCGATCGCCGCCGCGGCACAGCCCGAAAGTCATCGCTATCTGTATTTTGTGGCGCGCGGCGACGGTACCAGTGCCTTCTCGCACAACTTGAACGAGCACAATCGCAACGTGAATCAATATATTCGTGGGCGCACCCCATGACCCCCAGGGCTTCCGCAAATCGCGGCCTGTTTCTCACCCTTGAAGGGGTGGACGGCGCCGGCAAGAGCACCCATTTGGAATGGCTTTGCGAACACATCGGCAAGCGCGGCCATCGCGTGGTGCAAACTCGTGAACCCGGCGGTACGCCTCTGGGGGAGCAATTGCGCGAGATCCTGCTGCAACATTCTATGCATCTCGAAACCGAAACCCTGCTGATGTTTGCCTCGCGCATGGAGCATATACGCAGTGTGATCGAGCCCGCGCTGGCTCGCGGTGATTGGGTGCTGAGCGATCGTTTCACCGATGCCACCTACGCCTATCAGGGTGGCGGACGCGAACTCGGGGCCGATCGCATCGCGCCGTTGGAGTCGTGGGTGCAACAAGGCTTGCAGCCAGATCGCACCTGGCTGTTCGATCTCCCGCTCGAAGTGGCCAAGGCGCGCCGCGGCCAGGCCCGTCAGGCCGATCGTTTTGAACAAGAGAACGATGCCTTTTTTCAGCGCACGCGGTTCGCTTATCTTGAACGAGCGCAGCGGGAGCCATCGCGCTTCAAAATCATCGACGCTGCTCGCAGCGTGAAAGAGATTCGCGCCGAACTCGAGGCCGATCTGGCCACTCTGGAGCACCAGTATGGCTGAGGGGCAGCTGACCAATGCCGTGCCTGTTTTTCTGCCCTGGCAACAAGCCACGGCACACGATTGGTTGCAGCAACGCCAGCGATTTGGTCACGCCTGGCTGCTCACCGGCCTGGGCGGCACAGGCAAGCGGCAGTTCGCGCGTGCCGCAGCGGCCAGCCTCTTATGCGAGTCGCCAAGCCAGGGTCTGGCCTGCGGCCACTGTGCCTCCTGTCACTGGTTCGGGCAAGGCAATCACCCTGACGCCCGCATCGTGAGGCCTGATGCCGTTGCCTTGGCCGAAGGCGCCAGCGACTCGCAGGCAGAGGGCGGCAGCGGCAGTGCCGCGCCCTCGCGCGAAATACGCATCGAACAAATCCGCCAGCTTGAACGCTGGCTGCACACCGCCACGCATCGCGGCGGTTTGCGCGTGATCGTGCTGTATCCTGTTTCGGCCATCAACCTGTACGCCGCCAACGCTTTGCTCAAAATGCTGGAAGAACCTCCTGAGCACAGTGTTTTTCTGTTGGTCGCAGATGCGGTAGATCGTGTTTTGCCCACGGTTCGGTCGCGTTGCCGACGCCTCCCATTGCCCGCACCCGACGAGGCCGCCGCGAGCCAGTGGCTGCGCGAGCAGGGGGTGGATGAGCCTCAAGCCTATCTTGCTGCCGCAGGT
>JAJUJN010000017.1 GCA_029265335.1 Alcaligenaceae bacterium | reverse complement strand
TCCAGCCCGAGGCTTTGGTTGACCTCCCCATCCTCGACATCGGCGACGTGCGCTCCAGTTATTATCTGCGCCTGCTGGTGGCCGACCAACCCGGCGTCATGGCCGATATTGCGCGCATCCTGGCCGACCACGGCATTTCGATCAACGCCATGGTGCAGAGCCCCGAGGCGGGAGAAGACGTGGCCGACATTATCTTCCTCACCCACGAAGCGGTGGAACGCGACGTGAACCACGCCATAGAAAAAATGGAAGCGCTCGACTCCGTGCGCTCTTCCGTGGTTCGTCTGCGCATGGAGCATTTGGCCTGACATGCGATATTTGTCTACCCGGGGCGGCATGACGCCGCAACCCTTCACCGATATTCTGCTCGAAGGCCTGGCGCCCGACGGCGGTTTGGCAGTGCCCGAGAGTATTCCTCAGGTCGACGCCACTCAGCTCGCCGCCTGGCGTGAGCTGGGCTACGCCGATCTGGCGACGGAAATTCTGCGCCTTTTCATCACCGATATCGAGGCGGACCAGCTGCGTGCGCTTTGCCACGCGGCTTACACGGCAGAATCGTTCGGCAGCCCAGAAATCGTGCCCGTAAAGCCTTTGGCTAACGGCATGTCGCTGCTGGGCCTGTCGCAAGGCCCCACGCTGGCCTTCAAGGATATGGCGATGCAGCTGCTGGGCCAATTGTTTGAGCACGTGCTCGAGCGCCGCGGCAGCACCATCAATATTCTGGGCGCCACTTCGGGTGATACCGGCTCGGCAGCCGAGTACGCCATGCGCGGCAAGCAGCGGGTGGCGGTTTTCATGCTCTCGCCAGCGGGGCGCATGAGCGCCTTTCAGCGCGCGCAGATGTACTCGCTGAACGAGCCCAATATTCACAATCTCACGATCGACGGCGTTTTTGACGATTGTCAGGACATTGTGAAAGAGGTGGCCAGCGATCTGGATTTCAAGCAGCGCTATCGCATCGGCGCTGTCAACTCCATCAACTGGGCACGGATCGCGGCCCAGATCGTGTATTACTTTCACGGCTGGCTGAGGGTGGCGCAACGCCCAGATGAACTCGTGTCGTTTGCCGTGCCGTCCGGCAATTTCGGCAACATTCTGGCGGGTTACTACGCGCGTCGCATGGGCTTGCCCATTCGGCGACTGGTGCTGGCCACCAACGAGAACAACGTGCTGGAAGAGTTCTTTCGCACCGGCATCTACCGGCCGCGCAGCGCTGCCGAAACCCATGCCACCTCCAGCCCGTCGATGGATATTTCTCGCGCCTCCAACTTCGAGCGCTTCATCTACGATCTGCTGGATCGCGACGGTGCTCGGGTGAGCAAGCTGTGGCAGCAGCTGGCTACCGACGGTCATTTCGATCTTTCCAGCCACCGCGCGGCCTTTGCCGACCACGGCTTTTGTGCCGGCACCAGTAATCATGCCGACCGACTTGCCACCATTCGACAGGTGTACGAAAGCACTGGCGTGCTCATCGACCCGCATACCGCAGATGGGGTGAAAGTGGCCAAAGCCTACCAAGAACCCGGCGTGCCTATGCTGGTGCTCGAAACGGCCTTGCCGGTGAAGTTTGCCGATACCATTCGTGAAGCCATTGGTATCGAGCCACCGCGGCCCGAGCGCTTCGAAGGCCTGGAGTCGCTGCCGCAACATGTGCAACCCGTGCCCAACGATGCCGCTGCCGTGAAGGCGTTGATTGCGCGCTCGGCCCGACTGTAAACTTTTTATCACCCTTCCAGAGGCCGCTGTTATGCCACAACTGCGTATTTCCACCGGTTTGTCGCTCACGGCGGCCTTGCTGCTGCTTGGCGCCTGTGCCAGCCCCACTGCCTTGCCGACGGTGGAGTACTTATGCACCGACCGATCGGTGCTGCACGTGACGTTCGTGGATGAAGCCGCCACGGTGCTGTTGCCCACCGGCTATGTCGTGGAGTTGCCGCAACAGCGGGCTGCTTCGGGTTTCGAATATGCCGACGAACGGCATAAGCTCCAGGGCAAGGGCAACGACATCACTTTCAACATGACCGGCGGCAAGACCTTGCATTGCAGCACCTCAGCCGGTTGAAGCCCACGAGCCCCCTGGAAGCTCAGATCTCAGGAGACTGGGTGATGAGAGCCTGGCCAACGTGCGCTGGCCGCCTCGCCGGCGCGCAAGGGGGCAGAACCGGCACGGACAGGCCCAGCCCAGCCGGTGCGCTGCCAAGCAGCAGCCCTTTCAAGAGATCGTGTCGCCGCATGATTGTCTACTGGCGCTAACCCAGCGTTTTCAGCAGGGTCGCCGCGGCATTCTGACCACTTATGACCGCGCCTTCCAGTACCGCCGGATAACCCGTGTCGGTGTAGTCGCCCGCAAGCACCACGCGCGGCCACGGAGTTTGGCACTGCGGTCGGGTCAGGCCAGGGGTGGATTCGAAGGTGGCGCGCTTCTCGATGATGAGCTCGGCTTCGGCCACGGGGGGCAAAGCCACCTGTTCCGCCGCCTGTGTGTGCAGACGCTGCACGAGCTCGCTGCGCGAGAGTCGACCAATCGCTTCGTTCTGACTGCTCACGATGGTGAGCTCGGGGCGCTCAGGCTTGAGCTTGAACAATCGCGTGCGATCAAAGAGCCAATGGCCCACCAGATCACGCTCGCGGTCTTCTTGCAGCATCAGCACGGGGGAAGGGAGCGCGGCCATGGGTGCGGCAAGCTGCAGGGTCAGGGTGGCGATGGGCGCGTACTGGAACTGCGTGAGTTGCTGGATCAGGGGTGTGCTGCCAGTTAAGCGCGCCAACATGCGAGACACCATATAGGGCGGTACGGCAAGCACCACGGCGTCGAAGGTGGCGCCATCGACCTGTACGTCGTTGTCGCTTGGCAATACGCTGCGGACTTGTCGGCCGTATTGCATATTCAGCTTGCTGGCTGCGGCCTCGGGCCAAAGCGCCCCCAGGTGGGTGCGTGGCAGCAGCATGTCGCTCGCCTGGCGGCCGGCGTCGAGCGAATCGCCCAACACACGACAGAAAAGCACGGCGCTGGCGCGCTCGATGGGAGTATTGAGTGCCGCCAGGCACAGAGGGTGCCACAGCTTGAGCACCAGAGAGTGTGGCTGCCGATGCTGGTGCAATAGCTCGGCCACGGTAATCTCGCCTTCGGGCAGCCAGCGGCGCGCCTTGAGGTGACGAACGAAACGAAGGGCGGCGGTTTTTTCCGCGAGGGCTAGACCACGCGCGGTGGCCAGCCCCCAGAGCGCATGCCAGGGCGAAGGCAGGTGCGGGGTGTGCAGGTGAAATGAGCCGTCGGCCTGCCGCAAGGTTAACGGCATGCGCCAAAATTTTTCTTGGGGCGAGCAACCGAGACGTTGCATCAGGCCCAGGGTATGTCGGTAAGCGCCGAGCAGAATATGCTGGCCATTATCGATGGGTGCCTGGAATTTTGCGCGCGGCAGCTGGCGAGCGCGGCCACCTGGGTGGTGGCGCAACTCGAGCACCGTGACCTCATGACCGGCATCCTGAAGGTCGATGGCGGCGGCGAGGCCAGCCCAACCGGCGCCCACCACGGCGATGCGCTGAGGATTCATGCGTTGCTGCTTCCTCCAGTGAGATTGAGGCGGCCGCCGCTCACCCAGGTTTTCCAGGCCAGCCAGAACTTGCGCACGGGCGTGAGAGCAATGCGCTGGTGCAACACCTGGAAGTTGTCACGTTCGATCTCGCGCAGCAGCGCGTGGTAGATGGCCGCCATGATCAGGCCCGGCCGCTGGTTGCGCCGATCGGCGTCGGGCAGCAGGGCCAACGCCTTGCGATAAGTGTCGTGTGCTCGCTGTGCCTGAAACTGCATAAGCTCGGTGAAGTTATTGGAGTATTGACCGGCGAGAATGTCGGCCGCCTTGACATTGAACTGCTGCAACTCATCGAGCGGGATGTAAATTCGCCCGCGCCGGGCGTCGTCGCCGATGTCGCGAATGATGTTGGTAAGCTGAAACGCCAGGCCCAGCTCGCGCGCATAGTGTAGGGTTTCGGGGCGCTCGCTGCCAAAAATACTGGCCGACATTTCGCCCACCACGCCCGCCACGTGCCAGCAGTAATGCTGTAGAGCTGCATAGTCGAGAAAGCGGCTTTGCTTGAGGTCGATCCGCATGCCTTCCACGACCGCCAACATGCGCTCTTGAGTGAGGTCGAAGCGCTCGAGATGCGGCAGCAGCGCCTGCATCACCGGATGCTCGACCTCACCACGATGCAGGCGCAGAACCTGGTCGCGCCACCAGTCGAGTTTGATCTGGGCTACCCCCGCGTCGGTGCTGTCGTCTACCACGTCGTCGACTTCGCGACAGAAAGCGTAGAGCGCGGTGATGGCGCGTCGCTGCTCGGGTGGCAGGAAGAGAAAGCTGTAATAAAAGCTCGACCCGCTGCGGGCGGCTTTGTTTTGGCAGTATTGATCCGGAGTCATGAAGCCGCGATTGGGGCTGGCTGGCACAACCCATCATTTTAGGCTGGATTGCATTCGGGCGTAGCGTGGCAGCCGCGCGGCCAGCAAGAGCCAGTCGGCCCGACCCAATTGCGGCCGGTGATCAAAGACATTGCCCGCCACGGCGTCGATGCGCTCCAGGATGCGCAGGCCACCCAAAACCACCAGACGCAGTTCCCAGCCTACCCGACCGGGCAGCATGCCAGCCAGAGGCGCGCCGCGCAGCAGCTGCTCGCGCGCCCAGGCGGTTTGCTCGGCCATGGCGTGGCGAAACGCAGGGCTGTGGCGGGCGGCCGGCAGGGAGGGGAGCGTGAGCCCCCAGCGGGCCAGATCGTCGGCGGGCAAATAATAGCGTTGGCGTGCCAGGTCGATGGCCACGTCCTGACAGAAATTCACTAGTTGCAGGCCGGTGCAGATGTGATTCGACAAGGCCAGCGTGGCTGCCTCGCACCGACTGTAAAGATGCAACAGCAACTCGCCCACCGGGTTGGCCGAATATTCGCAATAGGCCAGCAGTTGCGCTCGCGATTGCATGGCGCGATGGCGCACATCGGCCTGAAAAGCCAACAGCAGCCGATGCAGCGGCGCCAAAGGGAGTTCATGGCGCACCACGGCGTGGTAAAGCTGGTCGAGCAGTTGGGCGGGGGCGTTGGCAGGCCAGACGGGTGTGCTCCCGCTCGCCTGGGCAATCGCCAGGCTGTCGAGCGATCGCGCCAGCGTGCGCAAGGCCGCCAGGCGCGAGTCGCTGCTTGCCTCGCCCTCGTCGGCCAGGTCGTCGGCGTAGCGTGCAAAGTGATAGAGCGCCACCACAGCCGCACGCCAGCGCGCAGGCAGAAGACGGGAGGCAACGGGAAAATTCTCGTAATGATCGATGGACATGACCGTGTTGGCCGGTGGGCGCCAGCAGACCGTGGGCGGAGCTCTGCGGGCAGATCGGCGTCGCTGGGGACGCGATGGCCAAGCAAGGTAACACGTAGTGCGTCGCGCAGCAGCGCCAATTGGGCGGGCGCGAAGTTTTCGGTATGATCGACCGTCACTCGATCGAACTCGTGATCGGGCTTCTTGCCTCATCGCTTACCTGGCTGTCAGCCGCTGGTCGGTGGGCTCTATGTATCGTGATCAACATGCCCCGCCCAATTGTCGCCCAAGTGTTTCCTCGTTCGCTCGCTCACAACCTGCAGCGCGTACGCCAGCAGGTGGGCAGCCGGCCGCAAGGGCCGCGGGTATGGGCGGTGATCAAGGCCAACGCCTATGGGCATGGTATCGAAGCCGTGCTGCCGGGCTTGCACAGTGCCGATGGCCTGGCCATGCTCGATCTCGACGAAGCCGTTAGGTGCCGAGAAGCGGGGTGGGGTGGCCCCATCCTCATGCTCGAAGGTTTTTTCGAGCCCGCCGACGTGTCGTACTTCGAGCGCTACCATCTCACAGCCGTACTGCATCACGAAGATCAGTTCCGCATGCTGCGCGAGGCTTCGGGTCGGCACCCCATCGATGCCTTTCTGAAACTCAATAGCGGCATGAACCGGCTGGGCTTTGCGCCGGGCCGCTATCGTGTTGCCTTCGAGCGGGCCCAGCAATACCAAGCCTGCAGCCTGTTGGGCAATGTTGGGCATATGACTCACTTCGCCAATGGCGACGATGCCGAACATGTCGCGCACGTGATGGCGCTCTTTGAGCGAGCCACCGAAGGCATGCCCGGCCCGCGCAGCACCTGCAATTCGGCCGGAACCCTGGGCTCGCCGGCCACTGCCGCGCAAACCGACTGGCTGCGCCCCGGCATCTGTCTGTATGGCGCCACCCCCTTCGACCACGGTCCCAGCGCCGACGAGCTCGATTTACGACCTGCCATGCGGCTGCGCTCGCGAGTCATCGGTGAGCAGGTCTTGCAACCTGGCGCTGCGGTGGGCTACGGCGGCACCTTCGTCGCCGATCGGCCCATGCGAGCTGGCATCGTGGCCTGTGGCTACGCCGACGGCTATCCGCGCCATGCCCCCAATGGTACCCCGGTGGCAGTGCAGGGACGGCGCAGCCGCCTGCTGGGGCGGGTGTCGATGGATATGCTGGCGGTCGATCTCACCGACCATCCCGAAGCCGGTGTGGGGTCGCCGGTCACCTTGTGGGGTGGTGATGGCGTCTCGGTAGACGACGTGGCGCAGGCCGCCGGCACGATCGGTTATGAGTTGCTCACCCATCTGGCGCGCCGGGTGCCGGTGAAGGTGGTCGACACCTTGCCGCCCGTGGCCGGCGCCGAGGTAGAAGCCTGATGGCCCGTGTCAAAACCCGCTACGTGTGTCGCGAATGCGGTGGCGTGAGCGCCAAATGGTTGGGTCAGTGCCCACATTGCCAAGCCTGGAACACGCTCGACGAGCAAAAGGAATCTGCTGGCGGCGCCGAGCGTCATCGCTACGCGCCGCTGGTGGCCAGCAGCCCCATCCGGCGCCTGGGCGAGATCGACGCCCGTGAGCAGCCTCGCTTGGCCACTGGCATCGCCGAATTCGACCGAGTGCTGGGTGGTGGGCTGGTGCCGGGTGCGGTAACGCTCATCGGTGGCGACCCGGGCATCGGCAAATCTACCTTGTTGCTGCAAACCCTGGCCGGTATGGCAGAGCATCACCGGGTGCTGTATGTGTCGGGTGAGGAATCCGGCGATCAGGTGGCCTTGCGCGCCCGTCGCCTGGGCGTGGCCAGCGCCAACGTGGAGCTGCTCACCGAAATTCGCCTCGAAAGCATTCAGGCTGCCATGACCGAGTCTGAGCACCCGCCCGCGGTGGTGGTGGTGGACTCCATTCAAACCCTTTATTCCGCCGAACTCACGTCGGCACCGGGCTCGGTAGCGCAGGTGCGTGAGTGCGCAGCCCAGCTCACCCGATTGGCCAAGCAGACCGGCGTGGCCCTGGTGATGATCGGTCATGTCACCAAAGAGGGCGCACTGGCAGGGCCTCGGGTGCTGGAACATATCGTCGACACCGTGCTGTACTTCGAAGGCGACAGCCACTCGGCCTTCCGTCTGGTGCGCGCCTTCAAAAACCGCTTTGGCGCGGTCAACGAGTTGGGTGTGTTCGCCATGACCGATCGCGGCCTGCGAGGGGTGAACAATCCGTCGGCCCTGTTTCTGTCGCAGCGTGAAGCGGCTGTGGCCGGCTCTTGCGTGATGGTCACCCAGGAAGGCACTCGCCCCCTGTTGGTGGAAATCCAGGCGCTCGTCGATGGCACCCATGGCAATCATCCGCGCCGTTTGTCCGTGGGCCTGGAGAGCAACCGGCTGGCCATGCTGCTGGCCGTGCTGCATCGGCACGGCGGCATCGTCACCTACGACCAGGACGTTTTCATCAACGCGGTGGGCGGCGTGCGCATCGCGGAGCCGGCAGCCGATTTACCAGTTTTGTTGGCCATTCTGTCGTCGCTGCGCGACCGCGCGTTGCCCGCCGGCCTGGCGGTGTTCGGCGAAGTGGGGCTCACGGGCGAAATCCGGCCCGCGCCCCGCGGTCAGGAACGTCTGCGCGAAGCGGCCAAGCTGGGCTTTACCCAGGCGCTGATTCCTCGCGCCAACGCACCGCGTCAGCCGATCCCCGGCTTGACGGTGCACGCGGTAGAAAGCCTGGCGGCTGCGTTGGAGCACGTCGCCTAAGCGCAACCCCGCCAGCCGCCCATTGTCCTCTGCGGTTGGCTGCTGACCTGAGCTTGAGCTCAACGTGACTCCCTCCTCGTCAATCCGCCTACAATGTGGCGCTCCCGAAGCTGAGAGACAGCATGGTAAACCCCGGTGCCGCGACGTGGCGCGCGCGCGTATTGCAATCGCTTTATGAGCTGGTGCAGCATCAGGCCTGGCTCAAACGCCTCGCCGTGCGGGTGCTCATGTGGTGTCCTTCCTGGGGCGGAACGCTGTTGGCCAAGGTGGGCGCCCGCGGCGGTCACACCCAGCTGCCTGCGCCTGGCGAGCCGGATGGCGCTGCTCGCGAGCGCTATTTGCAAGGGGGCTGGCGAGCCGTGATGCAGGCTCATGGGCCGTTACCCTCACAGCCGGCGCGCCATCGTCTCTACGTGGATATTTCCGGTTTGGTGCAACGCGACGCCGGCACTGGTATTCAACGCGTGGTGCGGCACCTCACGCGCGCGCTCATGCTCGCGGCGCCCGCGAGTTGGCGTGTCGAGCCGGTGTATATCCACGACGGCCGCTTCCATCACGCGCGCCGGTTTGTCGAGGTGGATGGTGAGTTGCCTCACCTGGGCCTGCCCGACGACGCCATCTCGCCGCAGACGGGCGACGTGTATTTCTGCGCCGATCTCGCCCTCATGGCCATCGCGCACATGCGCGAGCCCCTCGCCGATTTGCGACGGCGCGGGGTGCCTTGTCATTTTGTGCTCTACGATCTGATCCCTGTCACCCACCCCGAGTTCTATCAAGGCGAAGTTGACCCGCGCTTTGCCCGGTGGCTGGGCATCGTGCTGCAACAGGCCGACAGTCTGTTGTGCATTTCGGCCGCCGTCGCCGCGCAGCTGCGCGACTATCTTCGGCAATCGCCCCCGCAGCGTTCCGATGGCGGGCCGGCGGTGCATTGGTTTCACCTTGGCTGCCACCTTCCGCCACCCCACCCGGATCAGGTCGACCACAACCTGGCGAAGGTGTTGGATCTGGCTGACACCGGGCCCCAAACTTGCTGGTTTCTGATGGTGGGCACGCTGGAGCCGCGCAAGGGTCACGCGCAAGTTCTGGCGGCGTTCGACCAGCTCTGGCAGGAAGGGCATGACGTGGCCTTGGTGATCATCGGCAAAGTGGGCTGGAACGTGCGGCAGCTGGTGCGAAGTCTTCAACGACATCCACTCGCCCAACGGCGATTGCTGTGGCTCGACAACGCCTCCGACGCGGTGTTGCGGACGGCCTACCAGCGCGCTCACGCTCTGGTGGCGGCGTCGTACACCGAGGGTTTCGGCCTGCCGCTGATCGAGGCGGCACAGTACGAACTGCCGGTCATCGCACGCGATCTTCCGGTATTCCGTGAGGTGGCGGGGGAGCACGCGTGGTATTTTCACGCTGATACCGCCACAGAACTGGCCGACGAGCTCAAGCGCTGGTTACAGGCATATCACTGTGGTGAAGCGCCTGCTTCGGTGGGCATGCCGCACCTCAGCTGGGAGCAGAGCGCGAAGCAGGTGATGCAGGCGATACTGCCGCATCCGCTTACCGAGCAAGACGAGCGCAGCACTTGATCGTTTACTATGTCAGTTCCGTGACATTCCCTGGGCGCACCCCAACCGTGCGCCGTCTCTGCCTGTTTCCGTGACCGATACTTCAACCGACGCCAGCCCCACGATCCCGGCGTTTTCCGTCTTGCTGTCGTTGTACTACGCTGAGCGCCCAGACTTTCTTGATGACTGTCTGCGTAGTGTGGCCGAGCAAAGCTGGCCGGCAGCCGAAGTGGTCATGGTGCTCGATGGCCCGGTGAGTGACTCGCTGCAGGAAGTGGTAGACAAATGGCGGGCAGTTCTGCCGTTGCGAGTGCTGCCGCTGCCCACCAATCAGGGCTTGGGCCTGGCTTTGGCGCATGGCATGCTGGCCTGCCAGCATGAGCTGGTGGTGCGTGTGGATACCGACGACCTCTCGCAGCCCTGGCGTTTTGAGCGGCAGGTAAGTTTCATGATGCACAACGAGCAGTTCGATGTGTGCGGCTCGTGCATGTATGAGATCGACCCCGAAACCCAGGAGCTGATCGGTCGCAAGGTGGTGCCTGAATCCGATCAGGCCATACGCGCCATGCTGCCGTATCGCAACCCGTTCAACCACCCCACGGTGGTGTTGCGGCGTGAAGCGGTGCTGGCGGCGGGAAACTATCAAGACTTTCCCCTGGCCGAAGACTACCACCTATGGCTGCCTTTGCTGGCGCGCGGGGGCCAGGGCTGGAACCTGCAAGACGACCTGGTGTTGGCGCGCACCGGCACCGATATGTTGCGCCGGCGGCGCGGCTGGCCTTATGTGCGCACCGAGTGGCGGCTGTATCGCACCAAACGGCAATTGCGGCTCAGCAATCCGATCACCGCCTTCGCGGTGTTTGTCGGCCGCACCATACCCCGCCTATTGCCCGTGCCGCTCCTGCGTCCCCTCTATCGACTGTTACGTAACTGACTTTACTTCTTTATAGGCCCATGGCACTGCTCGATCACCTCAACCCGGAACAACTCGCCGCCGTCACCTTGCCGCCTGAGCGTCATGCCCTGGTGTTGGCCGGTGCTGGCAGTGGCAAAACGCGGGTGCTTACCCTGCGCATGGCCTGGTTGCTGCAGCAGGGCTACGTGGGACCAGCCGGCATACTCGCAGTCACCTTCACCAACAAGGCGGCCCGCGAGATGTTGGCTCGCATGACGGCGTTGTTGCCTCTCACTCCGCGGGGCATGTGGATCGGCACCTTCCATGGCCTGTGCAACCGCATGTTGCGCGCTCATCATCGCACAGCCAATCTGCCGGCCACCTTTCAGATTCTGGATATGGCCGATCAGCTGTCGGCCATCAAGCGCGTGCTCAAGGCACATCAGATCGACGACGAGAAATACCCGGCCAAGCAAGTGCAGCACTTCGTGAACAAGGCCAAGGAAGACGGCTTGCGGCCACATCAGGTAGAAGCCCCTGACAGCTTTCAGCGCCGCCTCGCCGAGATTGCCGAGCTTTATCAAGCGCAGTGCGAGCGCGAGGGCGTGGTGGATTTTGCCGAGCTGCTGCTGCGGTCGTATGAGCTGCTGCGCGACCATACCTCTGTGCGCGAACACTACCAGCGACGGTTCCGCCATATCCTGGTTGACGAGTTCCAGGATACCAACCGTCTGCAGTATCTCTGGCTGTGCCTGTTGGCGGGCGGTGGCGCCTCGGTGTTCGCGGTGGGCGATGACGATCAGTCGATCTATGCCTTCCGGGGAGCGCGGGTGGGCAACATGGCCGACTTCGAGCGCGACTTCCACGAAACCGCGCGCATACGTCTTGAACAAAATTATCGTTCGCACGGCCATATTCTCGACGCCGCCAATGCCCTGATCGAACACAATCAGGGGCGGATGGGCAAGAATCTCTGGACCGACCGCGGCGAAGGCGAGCCGGTGCGTGTGTACGAAGCGCCCACCGACAGCGCCGAAGCCCAGTGGGTGCTGGGCGAAATCGAGAGCCTCATCCAGGAGGGCTGGAGCCGGCGTGAAATCGCCATTCTGTATCGCAGCAACGCCCAATCGCGGGTGCTCGAACATGCGCTTTTCCGGGCGGGCATTCCCTACAAGGTCTATGGCGGCTTGCGCTTCTTCGAACGCCAGGAGGTCAAGCATGCCCTGGCCTATCTGCGTCTGATGGAGAACCCGCACGACGACACTGCCTTTCTGCGCGTCGTCAACTTTCCGACGCGCGGCATCGGCGCCCGTACTCTCGAAAACCTGGTCGACGCGGCCCGGCTGGCCGGCAGCAGCCTGTACGCCGCTGTACCCCATGTGCCGGGTAAAGGCGGCAGCAATCTCGCTCAGTTCGTTGCTCTGATTGAACGCATGCGCTTCGAGACCCAGTCGCTGCCGCTCCCTGAGCTGGTGGATCACATGCTCGATCACAGCGGTCTGCGTGCGCATTACGAGAAAGAGAAAGACGGCAGCGACCGACTCGAAAACCTCAACGAATTGATTCCCGCCGCCACGGTCTTCGTGGATGAAGGGCCGACCCCCGAGCTGGATGCCGATGGCGAAGTGCTCAACGCCGATGCGCTGCCTGCCCTGGCGGCTTTCTTGTCGCATGCCGCGTTGGAGGCCGGCGATAACCAGGCGAGCGAGGGTGACGACGCCATTCAGCTCATGACCATCCATGCCAGCAAGGGTTTGGAATTTCAGGCGGTATTCCTCACCGGGGTAGAAGAAGGGCTCTTTCCGCACGAGAACAGTCTGCTCGACGAGGCCGGTCTGGAGGAAGAACGGCGGCTGATGTATGTGGCCATCACCCGCGCACGTGAGCGTCTCTACATCAGCTTTGCGCAGGCGCGCATGCTGCACGGGCAAACCCGTTATTCCATACGCTCCCGGTTTTTGGAGGAGCTGCCCGAGGGTAGCCTCAAGTGGCTGAGCCCCCGTACCCGTTCCTTCGACGAAGGTGCTGCACTGCGTGCCGCAGCCTGGGCCGATTCCGATTGGTCGGGCGCCGCCTCGCGCCTAGGCCAGGCTCGCGCCTCTCAGCCCACCAACCCACTGGCTGCCCAGGGCATCCAGGTGGGCGAGCAGCATTTCAAGGTGGGCCAGAACGTGCAGCACGATCGCTTTGGCGAGGGAGTCATTCTGGCCTTGCAGGGCAGCGGTCAGCAAGCCCAGGCTCAGATCCGCTTTGCAGCAGCCGGCACCAAGACTCTTGCCTTGGGCGTGGCCAAGCTGGTGACCCTCGACATCTGAGCCAGCCGCCTCAGCGAACACAGGCGGTTTGGCTGGTCATCGAAAGCTACCAGCGCCCCGAAACGCTGCAAGTGTTCCCTCTCAGTGCGGGGTGGAATCGTCGAGTTCGGCAGCGGCTCGCCCAAATACGGTCGTGTAGGTGGGGTAGAAGCTGCAATACAGTACGGCGGCCAGCACGAAGCTCAGCGGCATTTGCAGCAGGGCCGCCACACCGCCGGGAAGACCGGCGGCCTGCAGAAACATCATCAGGCCTTCCATGGCGATGACCAGGGCGCCCCACACCAGCCCATACACCACAAACGCGCCCTTGTTGCGCCAGCAGGCCACGCCGGAAAAGAAGAGGGCCTTGCGAATTTCGAGCTGATGCCAGGCCACCAGCACAGGCGCGTGCCAGAACAAGGCGGCCACCAGCAGGTACAGCGCGCCGAACAGAAACAACGGTGGCTGTACGGCTTGCAGCAAAGGCGCGAGGTCATTTTGCAATTCGGCGGCAGCGGCAGCGTCGCTGATCGAGCCATAGAACGGCAGAAAGGCCACGATGCCGGCCACAATGATGCCGGCAAGATAAATACCGCCCATCGCAATCAGGCGGCGCGCCATGGCAGGTTCGCCGAACAAACGCCACAGCAGCAGCGGCTGCACCGGCGTGCCCGCTTCGATCATGCGACAGGCGTTGAGGGTCATCACGGTTACCGCCGGCATGAGCATGACGAACAGCGCCGGTCCGATGGGTACCAGAAAGCTGGCGATCAGGACCAGCATGCCGATGGTGAGCGCCCAGGTGAACATGGCGACGGGTTGGCGGCGAAACAGTTCGTAGCCCTGACGCACCCAGAACCAACCGGCCGACATCGGCAGAGAAGCGGCTTGCATGGCGAACCTCAGGGTAGGGGAGCGACGGCAACCTCGCGGCGCTGGCGCAGAATGCGTTCAAAATGCCGCGGGTCGTGCGGTTGCAGAGTTTCGGCAGTGCGCGGCTGATGAAAATCGAACAGCCGCGAGACCCAAAAGCGCAGGGCGGCGGCCCGCAGCATATCGGGCCAGGCTTCGCGCTCCTCGGCAGTGAACGGGCGAATGGTTTCGTAGGCGCGCAACCAGGCTTGCAACAGGTCGTCGCGCATCACGCCCGAATGGCGTTCGATACACCAGTCGTTCACCGCCACTGCGACATCGAACAGCAGGGTGTCGACGCCCGCAAAGTAGAAATCGATGAATCCCCCCATATGGGGTTCGGTGACGGTGCCGGCAAAGAGAACGTTGTCGCGGAAGAGGTCGCAATGCACAGCGGCGCGCGGCAGGCTCCGGTAGGTGCTCGAGGCGTGGAACTTTTCTTGGTGCTCGAGCTCCTGCGTGAGCATTTCGGCCTGTTCGGCGTCGAGCCATTGCAATAAGCCGGGCACCGTCTCTT
Organism: Alcaligenaceae bacterium; assembly: GCA_029265335.1. Taxonomy (GTDB): domain Bacteria; phylum Pseudomonadota; class Gammaproteobacteria; order Burkholderiales; family Burkholderiaceae_B; genus Verticiella. The sequence continues at coordinate 338 of JAJUJN010000017.1, read as the reverse complement.
GCCACCAGGCCAGGCCCCGCAGGTTGGGTTGCTCGAGCGGAAAGTCGCGAGCAGCCAAATGTGCCTGCGCCTGGGTGTGTGCCGCCAGTCGGCAGTGCGCTTGAGTGGGTGCGGGCTCATAGCCTCCAGCCAGGCGGGTGACCACGCTGGTGGGCTTGTGATGCAGAGTGGTGATGCGTGAACCATCGCGCAACATCTGCGGTTGCGGCACCGGCACGCCGTGGGCCGCCAAGTGGTGCATCAGCTCGATGTAGAACGGCAGTTGCTCGTGAGTGAGTCGCTCGAACAGCGTGAGCACAAACTCACCGGCAGTGGTGGTGAGGAAATAATTGGTGTTC
>JAJUJN010000201.1 GCA_029265335.1 Alcaligenaceae bacterium | reverse complement strand
GCCAGCCCGCAGGTGACCCTGCTGGGTCACCACGATATCGCCAGTATCCAGGAACTATTCTTGGAAACGGCGGTGTTGATTACCGACTACTCATCGGTGGCCTTCGAGGTGGCCTACCTGGAAAAGCCGATTCTTTATTACCAGTTCGACGCCGATGAAGTGTATCGAGGCGGGCACTTCATTCAGCCGGGCTATTTTGACTATCACCGACATGGCTTTGGCCCGGTCTGCAGCGATCAGGAATCATTGTTGCGTCAATTGGCAGCCTTGTTGCAGACCGACGCCAAGCCCGCATGGCCGTATGCGGAACGCATGCGAGATTTCTTCGCCTTTCGCGACGGGCGGTGCTGCGAACGGGTGTACCGGGAAATTGCAGGCGGACAGCAGCATCAGCCGTTGCATGAAGCGCTGGATTTACCCGACGCCACCTCTTGAAGCTCAGTACTTCATCTGAATTTGTAATGTGAGTGGCTCGGTGCCTAGATCAAAGGCGGCCTTGGCGTAATCGGGTGGGCCGAAGGTAATGGAAGGGTTGTTGGAAAAACCCACGCCCTGGCGTGGCTTGCCCAGAAAGCCGTAACTCACCCGGGTTTCGCCCTCGGCAGCATGAAAAAGCGCCACCGCGTAATGCCCAGGCGGCACATCGCCAAAATCGCAATGGGCCGCTTGCTGGTTAATCTTTGCAGTGGCTGCGCGCACCGTGTGATCTTCGTCGCGCCAACCTTCTTCCCCGGCAAATAGCCCGCAGCGCACTTCGCCTTGATCGCTGTTCAGGCCCGTCACCTGAACATCCAGCGGGGCCGAGTGGGCCACTGGGGCCATCAACCCGAGGCCGGTTGCTAAACCTAGATTCAGGCAGACCCGCGTGAATCGGGAGCGGCCGTGGGCGCCGCCAGGCTGCAGCCCTGCCGAGGAAGTTAAGCTGAGTGTTTTCATGGACTTGCGGTCTCGAACGGAGTCGTCATCTTTTGCGTGCGCACGACTTGCGGAGCCCCGGATTCCCAAGGTGGAACCGGAGAACTGGCGCGCTTGATCCACGCCAGCACCGTTTCTACCGCGGCGTTACCCCGCCGGCTTCGCGGCACCAGCGCCTTGATCCAGAGGTCTGGGATGGAAAACTCGGTGAGCACCTGGATTGCCAGGCCGCGCTCGATGCTGGGCATGGCAATCTGCTTGGCCACAATGGCAATTCCCAGGTCGTTCTCCACGGCATTCATCAACACGTGACTGTCGTTCACCAGAATTCGGGAGTTGACGTCGATGCTGATTGGGCCCTTGGTTGCCAGGAACTGCCAGCGGCTGCCGGTTGCAAGAAAGCTCACGCAGTCGTGACGCGCGAGGTCGCGCGGATGTTGTGGAGCATCGTTCTTGGCCAAATAGGCGGGCGAGGCCACGGCAATGCGGGGCATGGGGCACAAGGGGATGTCGTCGACGTTCGCATACGAGGTGGGCAGCGCGCCGATGGCCATATCGTAGCTTTCTTCGATCGGGTTCACCGAGCGATCCATCAGTTGCAACTCGAGGCGTACTCCCGGGTGGGCACGCTGAAAGTCGGTGAGGACATGGCCGTAATACTGAATGGCCAGCGTGGTGGGGCACTTGATACGCAAGCGCTCTTCGAGGCGTCGGCTAGAGCTCCCCACGTCTTCAAAGGCATCGTCGACGTCGTTGATGATCGTGGTGAAGCGAGCGTAATAGCGCCTGCCCGTTTCCGTCAGGTCCATTTTGCGGGTGCTGCGCACCAAGAGACTGGCCTTGAGCTCATGCTCCAACTGTTGGATGCGTTTGGACACCACTGACGGCACGGTATCCAGGCTGCGCGCTGCGGCGGAGAAGCTGCCGGAACGGACTACGACGAGGAAAGTACGGATATTGGTGAGTGTATCCACAGCACCTCCATCTCGGCTCGCAACCCTCGCAGCTTTCGCGAAGTGCGAACACTGTTGTCGTGAAAAGCCTCTTTTTACAAATGATAGCCCTGTTTAGACTGAAGCAAAACAATAGGGATATGAGGAGACTTACATGGCATCACTCAGCACCGCGACTCGCATCGTGCATCGCGAAAGCGTCGAGCCCACCCGCCGCCTCAAGGCCGACATCTGCGTGGTAGGCGCGGGCATCGCCGGCATGTCGGCCGCCTTGCAAGCCGCCAAATTGGGCCGCAAGGTCATTCTGGTGGATAGCCAGGCGGCCCTTGGCGGCCAGGCTGTGAATTCGATCATTGCCACTTTCTGTGGGCTTTTCTCGAATGGCACCCACGGCTATCAGTTCACCTATGGCATAGCCGACGACATCCTGAATTACCTCGAAAGCCAGGATCAAGCCATTTTCTATCGCCATGGCCCCAACACCACCGTGGTGTACTACGACGAGGTGGCACTGGGGCGCTGGGTGGAGCAGAGCGTGCTCCAGGCCGGTATCCAGCCCCTGATGGGCGCCATACTCTCCGATGTGGAAGTGGTCGACGGGCGGGTCAACCGTGCCAACTTCATGACCCGCTACGGGGCGGTGAGCATCGAGGCCGAGGGCTTTGTGGATGCGAGCGGTGATGCCGCGCTGGTCTATCAGGCTGGCTTCCCCTGCCGGGAGCCCGCCGAGAAAGGCGTATTCGGCACCCAGATGGTGGTGCTCGAGAACATCAACGAAGACCACCAGCCCACCAAGCAGCTTATCAGCGAACGCATGAAGGAACGTGGTGATGCCTACGGATTGCGGCGTCGCGAAGGCCTGGGTTTCACCATCCCAGGCCGCGGCATTGTGGCGATGAACATGACTCACGTCGAAACGCCGCTCGACCCGGTGGAGGCTTCCATCAAGGCGCTCGAAGGCAAAGAGCAGGCATCGCGCGCCGTCGATTTTCTGAAACGTGAGTTCCCCGAGTGTTTTGGCCAGGCGCGCATTCGCGCCTTCGGCCTGCCTGGCATTCGCCAGACGCGCTGGATCGTTGGTCGCCATCACCTCACGGTCGATGAGCTGACTTCTGGGCATTTCTTCGACGACGCCATCGCTCGCACCGCCTGGCCGATCGAGCTGCACGACCACGACGACGGCCACCACTGGATCACATTCGACGAAGACCACGTGCACTACATTCCGCTCGGCAGTCTGGTGCCGGCCGAGTGTCACAACGTGGTAGCTGCCGGGCGATGCATCGATGCCGACTCTGCGGCGCTGTCGAGTGTGCGAGTGATGGGGCCCTGCATCGCCATGGGTATGGCCGCGGCTTACGCTCTCGACCTCGCTCGGGGCGGCAGCGTGCAGAACATCGACGTGGCCGCCATGCGCGAGCGGGTGAAAGACAACGTGGAGCAACATCACTACCGCTGGTCCGAGGCCGACCTCGCCAAAAAGGTTCTGGCCTGAGCCGCCATTCAAGGGGGGCATTGCATCATGCAACTGACCGATTACGAAAAGGCCATGCTCAACGGCGATCATGGCGCCGCCAAAGCCCGCGCCATGGATCTGCTCGTGCGCTACGGCCAGGCTCTGGGGGCGGAACGACTGGTGGAAACGCGCAATGTGGCGGGCGCCTTCAACGCGTCCACACCGTCGGTGAAGGCCATTGTTGAGCAGGGCTTCGATGCCGTCTATTCCGAGCTCAATCTGGATAGCGACGAAGTGGTCGAGATTCCGCGCGTGGTGGTGAACACCACGCAACTCATCACGGGGATCGACAACGACAACTGGCGGGTGCAGGGGGTAGAGGAACCCCTCATCAGAATGCAGCGTGCCTCCGAGCAATTTCTCGGGGAGCGCGGCATCAATCCCTGCGCCACTTGCACGCCGTATCAGGTGGGTGTCGTGCCCGTGATGGGTGAACACTGCGCCTGGATGGAGTCCTCGGCTGTCATCTACTGCAATTCTGTGCTGGGTGCCCGCACCAACGTGGAGGGCAAAGAGAGCACGGGCGCAGCCGCGCTCACAGGGCGCATTCCCTATTGGGGCTATCACCTTACCGAAAACCGTTTCGGCACCCATCGCGTCCATGTCGACATCGACGTGGACGACATGAAAGACTGGGGTCTGCTGGGTTACTACATCGGCGAGGTGGTGCAGGAAGACAGACCCGTGCTCACCGGCAAGCTGCACCACCCGAGCATGGTCAAGCTCAAGCACTTTGGCGCCGCGGCCGCTTCCTCGGGTGGGGTAGAGCTTTATCACATACCGGGCGTCACCCCTGAGGCCCGGACGGTCGAAGAGGCGTTCGGGCCCCATCAACCCGTAGGTACCATCCGCTACGGTAAGGCCGAGCGACGTGATGCCTGGGAGAAGCTGCAAAGCGCCACCGATCGCAAAGTGGACTTCATCATGCTGGGCTGTCCGCACAACGCTATCGAACAAGTGGAGTTGGTTGCCCATTTGTTGCGTGGCCGCAGAATCCACCCCGACGTGGCGCTCTGGATGCACACACCGCGGGCCATCAAGCAGATCGCCGATCGCGCCGGTTATGTCGAAATCATCGAGGCGGCGGGCGGGGTGGTCATGAGCGACACCTGTCCAGCCATTTCCCGACGTGTGCCTGAAGGCGTGCGCGTCATCGCCACCGATTCGGCCAAGCAGGCCCATTATCTGCCGGCCATCGCTAAGGTTCAGGGTTGGTTCGGTTCCGTGCAGGAGTGTGTCGAGGCCGCGATCAGCGGCGAATGGCAAGGAGGGCTGTGATATGTCGGCTCCAGCAGCACAACAGGTGGTCATTCGCGGCCGCTGCGTGGT
>JAJUJN010000424.1 GCA_029265335.1 Alcaligenaceae bacterium | reverse complement strand
GCTTCCGGCTCACCAAAATCGCGGAGTTTCCCTTCCTGTCCGATCGCGCTGAAGAGCTTTCTGTGGCCTACCAACGCATTTTCGAACGTCATCTGGCCGAAGCCAACGAGCATGACGGCGTGATTCCGCTGGCCATGTTCACCCCGGGCCCGGGCTATCTGATGTCGCCGGGCGAGCCCTACGAAAGCACCGCCGATCTCCAGGGCCAGAAGATTCGTGCCCCCGGCGGCATGGCGTTTGATCTGGCCAACGCCCTGGGCGCCTCTCCGGTGTCGCGGCCCGCTTCCGAGCTCTACGAAGTGATCAGTGGCGGACTTGTCGACGCTGCCCTCATGCCAGCCGACGTGTTTGGTGGCTGGCGTATCGAGGAACTGATCGACAACGTGACCACCGTGCCCGGCGGCTTCTACAACGCGAGCTTTGCTTTAGTGATGAACCCCGACAAGTACAACTCGCTGACCGACGCCGAGCGCGAGGCGCTGGCCAAAGTCACGGGTGAAGCCTTCTCGCGTATTGCCGGACGCGCTTCCGACGAAGCCGATGATCGCGGTTGGCAGATCTTTGCCGAAGCGGGCGGCAATCGCGTGGAAGCCTCCGAGAGCTTCGTGGCTGAAGTGCGCGAAGCCACCCAACCGCTGGAAGTGAGCTGGGCCGAGGCGGTGGCAGATACCGGTGTTGACGCGACCGCGGCGCTGGCGGAATTACGGGCGGAAATCGCGCAACTGCAAGAACAGGAATCACCCTGAAGCCAGTCTTGTGGAGAAATGAATGACGTCGCGGGACGTTGAAGAGCAGGCCAGCAGCACCGAGCGAGTGCGTGGCCGCTTGCTCAGTGTGGTTGAGCAGGTGGCAGCCGTGCTGTTGGCTGCCATCATGTGTCTGACAGTGGCCGATGTCGTGGCCCGATATTTCTTTCACCGCCCCATTTCGGCTGCGTTTGAGCTCACCGAAATGACGATGCAGGTGATGATTTATTTGTGCATTGCGGTGGCTGTAGGCACCAACGACCACATCAAGGTCACGCTCATCGATTCGCTCTTCAACCGGCTGCCCAAGCTCGAAGGGCGGGTGGATCGCCTGGCCAGCCTGCTCACCGCCATCGCTTTCGCCTATCTTGGTTACACCATGGTAGACCTTGCCCGCGGCAAGGCGGTGGATCTCACGCCGGTTCTGAACTGGCCGATCGCACCCGTGGCGTGGTTGATCAGCGGCGCTATGTTCGTCTCCGCCATTCTTGCCTTCTGGAGCCTGGTACAACCCATTTCGCCAGAGCCCGACCCCAATAGCGGAAGTCAACATGATTGAGTTCGCCATCGGCATCCTGGTGCTGTTGGTTCTGATCCTGCTGCGCCTGCCGGTAGCCATCGCACTGGGCCTGGTGGGCTACTTCGGCTACGCCCACTTCATGGGCTACATCATTGCCGGGAAAATGGTAGGCAGCCTGGCCTTTGAGCTGGGTGGCTACACACTCACAGTGATTCCGCTCTTCGTGCTGATGGGCAACCTGGTGTCGAGCAGCGGCCTGGGCCACAACCTCTTTCAGGCGGCCTACGCTTTCATCGGTCGCCTGCCGGGGGGCTTGGCCATTTCTGCGATCGTGGCTTCCGGTGGTTTTGCCGCGATCTCCGGTTCGAGTGTGGCTTCAGCCGCCACCATGGCCAAAGTGTCGTATCCGCCCATGCGGTCGTTCGGTTATTCCGACTCCTTTTCGCTGGCCACGATCGCGGCCGGCGGCACCCTGGGCATTCTCATCCCACCCAGCGTCATCCTCATCATCTACGGCATTCTCGCCGAGCAGAATATTGCCAAGCTGTTCCTGGCAGGTCTCCTGCCCGGACTGCTGGGCATGGTGCTCTACGCGCTGGCGGTGGCGTGGGTGGTATGGCGAAACCCTGCCGCCGGGCCCCGAGGCGAAGTGGTGCCCTGGCCCGAAAAGCTGCGTGCCCTGCGCGACGTCTGGGGCGTGGTAGCGCTCTTCGCGCTGATCATGGGCGGGCTGTATGGCGGCGTTTTTACCGCCACCGAAGGAGCCGGCATTGGCGCCGCCGGAGCCCTGCTGCTGGTGGCGCTGCGCGGGCAAATGAGCTTCCGCGTAGTGCATCAAGCCTTCATCGGCGCCGTGCGCACCACCGGCGCCCTGTTTCCGATACTGCTGGGCGCGGGCATCTTCGGCAACTTCGTTGCGATGACCGGGGCCACCGAGATGCTGTC
>JAJUJN010000296.1 GCA_029265335.1 Alcaligenaceae bacterium | reverse complement strand
TCCAAGCCCATCTCGGCAGCCATCAAGGAGTTCTTCGGTTCCAGCCAGCTCTCGCAGTTCATGGACCAAACCAACCCCTTGTCCGAAATCACGCACAAGCGTCGTGTTTCGGCCTTGGGCCCGGGCGGTCTCACTCGCGAGCGCGCCGGCTTTGAGGTGCGCGACGTTCACCCCACCCACTACGGCCGGGTGTGCCCCATCGAAACTCCTGAAGGCCCGAACATCGGCCTGATCAACTCGATGGCGCTCTACGCGCGCCTCAACGAATACGGCTTTCTCGAAACCCCTTATCGCAAGGTGGTCGACGGCCGTGTCACCGAGCAGATCGAGTTCCTTTCGGCAATCGAAGAAAGCCGCTATGTGATTGCGCAGGCCAACGCCGCGCTCGACGAAGAAGGCCGCTTCACCGACGACCTCGTGGCGTGTCGCGAAGCTGGCGAAACCTTGCTCACCTCGGGTGACAACGTCAGCTATATGGTCGTCGCGCCTTCGCAGTTCGTGTCGGTGGCTGCCTCGCTCATCCCCTTCCTCGAGCACGACGACGCCAACCGCGCACTCATGGGCTCCAACATGCAGCGCCAGGCTGTGCCCTGCCTGCGCCCCGAGAAACCTGTGGTCGGCACGGGCGTGGAGCGCACGGTGGCGGTCGACTCTGGCACCACGGTGCAAGCTACGCGCGGCGGTGTGGTCGACTATGTCGATGCCAACCGCATCGTGATTCGCGTGAACGACGACGAGAACGTGGCCGGCCTGGTGGGCGTGGATATCTACAACCTCACCAAGTACACCCGTTCCAACCAGAACACCAATATCAACCAGCGTCCCATCGTGAGCCGCGGCGACCGTGTCGCCAAGGGTGATGTGCTGGCCGACGGCGCCTCCACCGATCTCGGCGAACTCGCGCTGGGGCAGAACATGCTGGTTGCATTCATGCCCTGGAACGGCTACAACTTCGAAGACTCGATCCTCATTTCCGAAAAGGTCGTGGCCGACGACCGCTACACTTCGATCCACATCGAAGAGCTCACCGTCGTTGCCCGCGACACCAAATTGGGGCCGGAAGAGATCACTCGCGATATCAGCAACCTCGCCGAGAACCAGCTCAACCGTCTGGACGACTCCGGTATCGTGTACATCGGAGCCGAAGTGCAGGCGGGCGATACCCTTGTGGGCAAGGTAACCCCCAAGGGCGAAACCCAGCTCACCCCCGAAGAAAAGCTGCTGCGCGCCATCTTTGGTGAAAAGGCCTCCGACGTCAAAGACACCTCGCTGCGCGTGCCCTCGGGCATGAACGGCACGGTGATCGACGTGCAGGTGTTCACCCGCGAAGGCATCGAACGCGACAAACGTGCTCAGTCCATCATCGACGACGAGCTCAAGCGCTATCGCCAGGATCTCAACGACCAGCTGCGCATTGTCGAAAACGACACCTTCGACCGCATCCAAAAGAACCTCGTTGGCAAGATTGTGAACGGCGGCCCGCGGCGTCTGCCCAAGGGCTCCGAGATCACGGCCGAATACCTCGCCGATCTCGATCGCTGGCAGTGGTTCGACATCCGGCTGGCCGACGAAGGCGCCGCCAATGCGCTCGAGCAGGCCAAGGAATCCATCGAATCCAAGCGCCACCAGTTCGATCTCGCCTACGACGAAAAGCGCAAGAAGCTCACCCAGGGCGACGAGCTGCCGCCGGGCGTGCTCAAGATGGTCAAGGTGTACCTGGCGGTCAAGCGTCGTCTGCAGCCGGGCGACAAAATGGCTGGCCGCCACGGCAACAAGGGCGTGGTATCCAAGATCACCCCGGTCGAAGACATGCCCTTCATGGCCGACGGCACACCGGTCGACGTCATTCTCAACCCGCTGGGTGTGCCCTCGCGGATGAACGTGGGGCAGGTGCTCGAAGTGCACCTGGGCTGGGCGGCCAAGGGTATTGGCTATCGTCTGCAGAACATGCTCGACGAAGCCCGCAAAACCGAAGTTGCCAAGTTGCGCGAGTTTCTCGGCGAAATCTACAACACCACCGGTGCGCCCGCGCGTCTCGATGAACTTACCGACGATGAGATCATCGAAATGGCACATAACCTCAAAAAAGGCGTGCCGTTCGCCACACCGGTGTTCGACGGCGCCTCAGAAGAGGAAATCGGCAAGATGCTCGACCTCGCGTATCCCGACGACATGGCTGAACGCCTGCAGCTGGCCAGCGGCAAGACCCAGGCCACGCTGTTCGACGGTCAAACCGGCGAGCCCTTCGAGCGCCCGGTTACCGTGGGCTACATGCATGTGCTCAAGTTGCACCACTTGGTCGACGACAAAATGCATGCTCGCTCTACAGGACCCTACTCGCTGGTCACTCAGCAACCGCTGGGCGGCAAGGCGCAGTTCGGTGGCCAACGTTTCGGCGAAATGGAGGTGTGGGCCCTCGAAGCCTATGGCGCCGCATACACCTTGCAGGAGATGCTCACTGTCAAGTCCGATGACATCACCGGTCGGACCAAGGTTTACGAGAACATCGTCAAGGGTGATCACATGATCGACGCCGGTATGCCTGAGTCGTTCAATGTCCTGGTCAAAGAAATCCGTTCGCTTGGCCTCGACATGGACCTCGAACGCAATTAAGCCGTCGATCACCGTACCCGGAGTAAGTATTCTATGAAAGCGTTGCTCGACCTATTTAAGCAGGTTACGCAGGACGAACAATTCGACGCCATTCGCGTGGGGCTTGCCTCACCCGAAAAGGTACGCTCGTGGTCGTTCGGCGAAGTCCGCAAACCCGAGACGATCAACTACCGCACTTTCAAGCCCGAACGCGATGGCTTGTTCTGCGCCAAGATCTTCGGTCCTGTCAAAGACTACGAATGCCTTTGCGGCAAGTACAAGCGTCTCAAGCATCGCGGCGTGATCTGCGAGAAGTGCGGCGTTGAAGTCACGCAGGCCAAGGTGCGTCGCGAGCGCATGGGGCACATCGAACTGGCCAGCCCCGTGGCGCATATCTGGTTCCTCAAGTCGCTGCCGTCGCGTCTGGGCATGGTGCTCGACATGACGCTGCGCGACATTGAGCGCGTGCTCTATTTCGAAGCCTTCTGCGTGATCGAACCCGGCATGACCCCGCTCAAGCGCGGCCAGATCATGACCGAAGACGACTTCCTCACCAAAACCGAGGAGTATGGCGACGACTTCCACGCCCTGATGGGCGCCGAAGCCGTGCGCGAACTGCTGCGCACGCTCGACCTCGACAGCGAAGTCGAAACCCTCCGTCAGGAGCTGCAGAGCACGGGTTCCGAAGCCAAGATCAAAAAGCTTTCCAAGCGCCTCAAGGTGCTCGAGGGCTTCCAGAAGTCGGGCATCAAGCCCGACTGGATGATCATGGAAGTGCTGCCTGTGCTGCCACCCGAGTTGCGCCCGCTGGTGCCTCTCGACGGCGGTCGTTTCGCCACGTCCGACCTCAACGATCTTTATCGTCGCGTCATCAACCGCAACAACCGCCT
>JAJUJN010000370.1 GCA_029265335.1 Alcaligenaceae bacterium | reverse complement strand
GGCGCAGGCACATTGGGCATGGTGGCCTGATGTTCCACCCCCGACTCCGCGGCCTGGAACGAGATCGCCGCATTCAGAATGGGACGGCCACGCTGAATGGCCACCACGCGCCGGGTGGCGAAAGTGCCGCCATCGCGAATGCGTTCGACGTCGTACACCACGGGCTCACGAATATCACCCGCCCGCAGGACATAGGCATGCAGCGAATGGGCCTGCCGCCCTTCTACCGTGCGCGACGCCGCCACCAACGCCTGGGCCAACACCTGGCCACCGAACAGCTGATCGCGACCGATGTCGGTGCTCACTCCACGAAACCAATTGTGCTCGAGCCGTTCCACCTGCAGCACTTGGGCCAGCACCTGGATTGGGTCCATGAGGAATACTCCCGCAAGAAAGCTGGCCGCCTGTGGTACTTCGGCCAGGAAAACACTACATAATAGACAACTTCATGAAACCGCGCCCGTCCGGGGCCTCGCAGATAAAACTGCCTTGGCTTTCATCTGTGCTTTGTCACGCTTACACTAGGCCTCACTTTGCTCCGCTCGGGTCTTATGCCGCATATCACCACTACCTCCGAACCCTTCTGGCGCCGTATCGGTCCGTTGGCACTGATGATCGACACCGTTACGCTCTGGCTCGACAAGCGCGCCACCAGCAAAGGAGCGGCCCTGGCGCTTTATATGATGTTCTCGCTGGCGCCCATTTTGGTGTTGATTGTGGCCCTGTCAGGCTGGTTTTTCAGTGCAGAAGAAATTCGCGAAGAAATTCTGCGCTGGATGAATCAACTGGTGGGCCCACGTGGCGCGGATGTGGTGAATACGGTGATGTCCAACGCCCACTACGCCGGCAACAGTCGGGTGGCCACACTGGTTTCCTTGGCGGTGATTCTTTTCAGCTCAACCACCGCTTTTGCTGAACTCAAAACCAGCCTCGACGACATCTGGGACGCCACCCCCGAACGCGGCGGCGTGATTCACACCGTAAAAAGCCGCCTTATTGCGTTCACGGTGCTCCTCGCCCTGGCGGTGTTTCTGACTTTCACCTTGATCGCCGAAGGCGCACTGGCGCTGCTGCGTGAACACTGGCCAATCGACCACATGGGTCAGTACCCAGCCTGGCTCGATAGCCAGCTGCCCTCGCTGACCATTTCGCTGCTGGCCTTCATCATGTTGTTCGCGGCCGTGCTGAAGATGCTGCCTGCGGTGCACCTGCGCTGGCGAGACGTGCTGCCCGGGGCGATGTTTACTGCGCTGCTGTTTTTGATCGGCAAGGCGGCAATCGGTATGTACCTGGGCAGCGGCACGTTGCTCACGGCTTATGGCGCGGCCGGCTCGCTTGTGGCCCTGCTGGCCACCATTTATTTTTCGGCGCTGATCTTTTACTTTGGCGCGGCCTTCACACGTTGCTTTTACGAGCGTTATATCCAGCCGGCCGAAACCACCAAGCCTCTGTTCTGAACGCCTGGCTTCAGGTCTTCCAGACCACCTGCCCCTGGGTGAGGTCGTCTAACCGAGTCTGCCATTCGGCCAGGGCGTCTTCGGGCACCTCATACACCAGGGTAACCAGGTGGCTATGCTCACTTTCGATCAGTTCGTAGCCGGCCTGAGCGAGCTCGCGCCGGAGCAAACCTTCGAGCGCGTAGGGCACCTGGGAAGTGACTTGACGCTGCGCCACCCGCCTGACCTTTTCGGCATCCTGCAAGGCTTGCGCCACCGCTTCGGTGTAGGCGCGCACCAGGCCTCCTGCGCCCAGCTTCACGCCGCCAAAGTAGCGCACCACCGTAGCCAGCACCCCTTCGAGCTGCTGATGACGCAAAACTTCGAGCATGGGCCGGCCCGCGGTGCCCGCGGGTTCGCCGTCGTCGACTGCGGCGGAATGGCCGCCGGCCAGCAGCGCCCAGCACACATGCGTGGCGTCGGGGTGTTCGGCGCGCAGGCGATCAACCACCGCCTGCGCTTCTTCCCGCCCGCTCACCGGCTGCACACAGGCGATGAAACGACTCTTGCGCACCACGATCTCGGCCGACACCGGCGCTTTGAGCGTAAGCGTCATGGCCTCAATCGTTGCACATGCGCGCCTGACTGATGCTGCTGTTGGGCGGCACGCTCTGAGTGAGCCATACGTTGCCACCGATGGTGGAACCGTGGCCGATGGTGACACGCCCCAGCACGGTGGCGCCGGCGTAGATCACCACATCGTCTTCTACCACCGGATGACGGGCCATGCCTTTTTGCAAGCTGCCGTCATCGTTGGCCACAAAGCGCTTGGCGCCAAGCGTGACCGCCTGATAGATGCGTACGTTGTTGCCGATGATGGCGGTTTCACCGATGACCACGCCAGTGCCGTGATCAATGAAGAAACTGTGGCCAATGGTGGCTCCCGGGTGAATATCGATGCCTGTGGCAGAGTGAGCGATTTCGGTCATGAGCCGTGGCAGCAGCGGCATGCCCAGTCGGTACAGCACGTTGGCCAGCCGGTAATCGGTGATGGCCAAAAAGCCCGGGTAGCACAACACGATCTCGGAGATGCTGGTGGCCGCGGGGTCGCCCTGATAAGCAGCATGGAGGTCGCTTACCAGCAGCGCGCGCACCTCAGGCAAGGCGTCGGCAAACTGCCGCGTGATTTCGGTTGCTCTCGCCTCGAGGCTTTCGGCCGTCCATTGGTCTTCGTCGGCCAGAAACAGCAAGCCCCTGATCCGGCAGAACCGCCTCCTGGCCGTGCTT
>JAJUJN010000330.1 GCA_029265335.1 Alcaligenaceae bacterium | reverse complement strand
GCGTTATTAACGGCAGGGACGGCGCTGTTTTTTGTGTCCTCACCGGGGCTGATGGCCATGCTGCTGGCAACGCTAGCCGTTGCCTGGATCAGCAGTGGGGTGGGCTGGCGCCCCCTGTGGCAACACGGTCGCTGGCTGCTGCTGTTGGCGCTGGCCGCAAGTGTGATCACTGCCTGGGGGCAGGGCTTGCAGGCAGGGTGGCTCAGTGGCCTGCGCCTGGCCACTCTCATGGGCATGGCCTTGCTGGTGAGCCTCACCACCCCGGTCAATCACATGGTAGAAGCCCTGGAGCGGCTATTGGCTCCCCTGGGGCGCCGCGGCTGGGTTCACCCCGAGAAGGTGGTTTTCGGTCTGGCCCTGGTGCTGCGTTTCGCGCCCGAGTTGGCGCGCAACTGGCGCCGGCTGCAAGAAGCGCAACGCGCTCGCGGTCTGCGTATGAATCCAGTGCGGCTGGCTGTTCCGCTGCTGATCCAGTTGTTACGCAATGCCGACCTCATCGCCGAAGCGATCGACGCCCGCGGTTGGCCGCCCGAGCCGAGCTCAAAGCCGGATCCCTCGCCCCAAGCTAAAGGCAAACAATCGCCGCCGCCACGAATCCGGTAAGCTAATGGCCCTTTGATCTTCCACTTTTCAGCAGGTTCATGAACGCCAGCCTTCCTTCACTCACGACGCGCGACACCGTTCTGGTGTCGCTTTTTGCCGCTCTCATCGTGGTCTTCAGCCTCATGCCGCCAGTTCCTCTGGCCGGAATCCCGGTGCCCATCACTCTCCAAACCTTGGGAGTCATGCTTGCCGGCGCCATGCTGGGGCCTTGGCGGGGCTTTCTGGCCTGCGCGCTCTATATGTTGCTGTGGATGATCGGCCTGCCGGTTTTGCCGGGTGGTCGGGGCGGTTTGGGTGTGCTGGCCGGGCCCACAGGCGGCTTCCTGGTGGGTATGGTGTTGGGAGCCGTGCTGATCGGTGCCCTGGTGCAGAGCTGGCTGCCTCGTCTGCGTCAGGTCGTCGCGCAGGGAGCAGCGGTATTCCTGGCCTGTCTGATAGGTGGTATTGCGCTCGTTTACGCTGTGGGCGTGCCCTGGCTTGCCGTTACCACCGGCATGGGCCTGGAGAAGGCGGCCTGGGCGTCGTTGGTGTTCGTGCCGGGCGATCTCGTGAAAGCCGCCCTGGTGGCCACCATTGTGGTGCAGGTGCGTCGCGCCTGGCCGATGCCCTGGCGCTAAAGGGCCGCTCAGTGCGCGGCAGGCTCGTGCAGCTGCTGGCGTGCTGCGCTCAGCACTTCTTCGAGAGATGGCCATTGGCCCTCTCTGCCCAGACAGCTTGCTGTGGGCGACCAGGGGCGCGTGCGCTCCGGGTTGGTCACGCCAAACAGAGTGAGCAGCGGTGCCCCCGCAGCTGCCGCCACATGAGAGCTGCCCGAATCGTTACAGATCACGAGCGCGGATTGCCGAGCCAACGCGGCATAGGCGCCCAAGGGTAAGGAGGGCAGCACTTGGGCATGCGGAGCAGCGGCCTTGGCGACGTCTATCTCTTGGGGAGGAGGGCACATGACCACTGGCCAGCCTTCTGCCTTGAGGCTGGTGGCGAGTTCGTCGTAATGTGACCAGGTTTTGATGCGCCCCTGATGAAGGCCAGTGGCCGTGGGAGAAATGAGCACAAAGCGCTTTTCGTCGAGGCCAGCCTGACGACGCACCGATTGCGCAGCCTGTTCATGTGCGGGCAGCAGCGGCAGATCGAGTGATGGCGCTGGTGCGAGCGGCAAATCGTGGTTGTGGCCCCAACGCTGCAGGGCGGTACGTACCAGATAGAAGTAAGACTCCACCACATGCAGCGGCCGGCGAGGTTTCTGGATGGGCCAGCGCAACAACAGGCTGCGGCCGTCGTCGCGAAATCCTGCGGCCTGAACTCCGGCCAGGCGGAACAGCAAGGCACTCGAGAAGGAGTCGGGAAAGGTAACGCCCCGCCACCGCCCTGGTGGCGCAATGGGCGCGCGACTTGCCAATTGTTGCAATTGCTGGCGCAGCTCACGCCGATTCTCGCTCAATGACCCTTGCAGCGCGATAAAGTGAGCAGGCTCGAGGCCGGCCAGAAGATCACGCGCCCAGGGTTTGCCCACCAGCACATAACGATGGCCGGCTGCACGCAACAGTTGTAGGGCTGGCAGAGTCATGCACGCATCGCCAACCCAGTTCGGCAGTCGCACACAAATGGGTTTGAGCATGGCGAGGGAGTGTCCTTCAGGGTAATCGCAAAAGGGGCGCTGCCTGTTGCGGACCTGGGGCCGCGTACAATGCGAGCCCAACCATTGTAAACATGTATGGCAGCTGTCGCTGCCCGCAGCGGGGGTTCCCTTGAGTTCTTCGTCGCCTGTGCTAACCGCCGGTTCGTATCCCATCCGAAGCGAACTGTGGCGGCGCATCTACGCCAACATTCGACCTTATTGGCACGGCATGGCGCTGGGTCTGTTCTTCACGGCCGGGGTGGCCGCCACTCATCCCTTGTTGGCTCTGCTCATGAAGCCACTGATCGATGAAGGCTTCAGCGGCGCCAAACCGTACTACGTTTGGGCATTGCCCCTGGTGCTCGTGGGTTTGTTCGTCTTGCGCGGCGCCTGCGCCTTTGCCAGCAATTACCTCATGGCTTGGGTGGCCAACAACGTCCTGCGCGATTTGCGGGGTGAAATGTTCAATCGAGTGATGCGCCTGCCCGACGCCGATCTGCGTCGCATGGGTTCGTCGGCCTTGCTCAATCGTTTCACCATCGATGCGGCCACGGTCATGCAGCATGCCACCGAGGTCTTCGCCACTCTCGTGCGCGAAGTCCTGATTGTGATCGCGCTGTTTGCCGTCTTGCTCTACATGTCGTGGGAGCTCACCCTCATCGTGATGGTCCTCGTGCCACCGGCGGCCTGGGTGTCGCGCCTTTTCATGCGCAAGTTGCGCGAGGTGAACCGCGACACCGTCAACATGAATGCCGAGCTTACGCGTATCGTGACCGAAGGGCTCGACGGCCAGCGCGTCATCAAGCTTTTCGACGGCTACGACTACGAAAACGAGCGCTTTGCCCACGTCAATGCCCGTTTGCGACGTTTCGCCATTCGGGCGGCGTCGGCCTC
>JAJUJN010000280.1 GCA_029265335.1 Alcaligenaceae bacterium | reverse complement strand
GTATTTGCATTCTCGGGCGCCAGTGTTGGCTTCATTGATTTCATCACTGCCTTCGAGCCCAGCCCCTACATGCTGCTGGCCGCCATGGTGCTGGTGATTCTGGTGCTGGGCATGTTCATGGACCAAGTGTCGATGATGCTGATCACCTTGCCCATTTTCATGCCGCTGGCCCTGCAGATGGGTTTCGATCCGGTGTGGTTTGGCGTCATCCTGCTGCTGGCCTACGAGGTGGGCTTTATCACGCCGCCATTCGGTCTGTTGCTGTTCATCATGATGGGCGTGGCGCCGCCAGGCACCCGGCTCAGTACCGTGGCCCTGTCGGCAGCGCCCTATATGCTTTGCACGTTGCTGCTCATCGCCATGATCGTGGCGTGGCCGCAGTTGGCCCTGTGGTTACCGGGCCTGATCTGAGCCTTCGCCGACCGCGGCTCAGGCCCCTGCTTCGAGATCGTGCATCGCCACGCCGTCGGCATCCAGCGTCAGCCAGCCGCCGCGGTGAGGTTGGTGGTCGAAATCCCAGTCGGGCAGCACCCAGCGTTCGGCCGGAGCGCCATCGAGTTCGAACACATGCCGATCCGGGCGATGGGTATGCCCATGAATGAGACGGTTCACACCATGGGCTTGCATGGTGCGTTCGACCGCGCCTTGGTTCACGTCCATGATGGCCATGCTCTTGTCGGCCTTGCCCGCTTCACTTTGCTCCCGCAATTGCTGGGCCAGCTGCAGGCGTTCAGGCAGTGAGCGCCGCATCATGTCAGCCTGCCAGGCGGGGTTGCGTACCACTTGGCGCATCTGTTGATAGGCGAGATCGTCGGTGCAGAGTTCGTCGCCGTGCAACAGGAGCACGGTGCCAATGGCAGTTTTCAGCAGGGCTTCGGCGGGTAACAAACGAGCGTGACACGCCTGGGCCAATTGTTCGCCCATCATGAAGTCGCGATTGCCATGGCCCAGCCAGAGCTGGGTGCGCTGACCTGCTGCCGCAAGCCCCGACACGATATTGCGCAACCATTCCGGGGCCACCTGCAACACGTCGTCGCCCACCCAGGCATCGAAGATGTCGCCGGGCAGCAGCACGTGATCGGCAGCATCGGCAGCGCCGTTGAGCCAGGCCAGAAAGGCTTCGGCGGTGGCCGGCGTGCTTTCTTGCAAATGTATGTCGGACGCCAGCCAGATCGTACCGGGCAGCTCGATGGCAGAAGTGTGAGCGGCTTCTGTCACTGCGCGACGACCTCGGCTTTTTCGATCACCACGTCTTCTTTGGGCACATCTTGATGAAAGCCCTTGGTGCCGGTGGCCACACCTTTGATTTTGTCGACCGCTTCGGTGCCTTCGACCACTTTGCCGAACACGGCGTAGCCCCAGCCTTGCGGCGTGGGCGCAGTGTGGTTGAGGAAATCGTTGTTGTTGACGTTGATGAAGAATTGGGCGGTGGCCGAGTGGGGGTCGTTGGTGCGCGCCATGGCCACGGTGTATTCGTCGTTTTTCAGGCCGTTGTTGGCCTCATTCTCGATGGGCTGCTGGGTGGGCTTTTGATTCATGCCGGGTTCGAAGCCGCCGCCCTGGATCATGAAGTTGGGGATGACGCGGTGAAACACCGTGCCGTCGTAGTGGCCGCTTTCGACATAGCTGATGAAGTTGTCGACGGTGACTGGGGCTTTTTCGCGGTCGAGCTCGAGCACGATATCGCCATGGGAAGTTTGCAGTTTGACGCGTGGATGCATGGAGTTTCCTTCGGGGGAGTTGGAGGTAGCGGCGCTGGCAGTGGCGGCAACCGCGCACAGGGCAAGGCCCGCGCACAGGCCGCGCCAGGACGAGCGGAAAAAGATCATGGAGCGGACTCCGTGGTGATGGGAAGATGAGTTTGCAGAGCGCGCTGGCGCCCCGCGGCATCGGGCACGCCGAGTTCGGCGGCGCGGGCATAGGCCTGAGCGGCCTGCAGCACGAGCACATCGCCCAGATTGGCGTGGGCCTGGGCATAATCAGGCATGGTGAGCAAGGCCATCTCGAGCGCTTCACGCGCTTGCTCGAGCTGACCCTGGGCCACCAACACCAGCGCCAGATTGTTCCAGGGCTCAGGAAGCTCCGGGTAGCTGATGGTCATCTGCTGGTAGGCTTCGCGTGCTGCGTCGAGTCGACCCAGGGCGGCGAGGGCGCGGGCACGCAGGAATACCAGGCGAACGTCGGTGCCCGAAATCGTGCTCTGGGATCGTTCCGCGAGGCGTTGTTCGATTTCGTTCAGGGCAGCTTCGACGCGGCCGGCGTTGATCTCGGCCTCGAGCCGCTGCGCGGTGGCGGTGGCGCTTTCGGGCAAGCGGGTGTCGACGCTCGGCCGCAAGGCATCGAGAGCGTTGCGCAGCCACGGCCAGCCGTAGGGCTCGGGCTCGGCTGCGCTGACCGGTGTGGCAAGTAGACCGAAGGCGAGCGCCAAGGCAAACCCGGCCAGAGACCGCTTGCTGCCGATGGGGAATCGTTGGGCGAACATGACGAGTGGGCTGACTCCGACAGTACAGTTCGAGGGGGGCGTCTTGCTATACTAAAAAATTAATTTCTCGCTGAGTCGGATTTTAGCCCGATCGGGGTTTGCCAGGCTGGCGCAGTGCTGAGTGACTCACCTCGGCGCGTGCGCCGCGGCACTGAATCCGCTGGTCTCTTCTTTCGTCACGTCCATTCCCATGCTTCAGATCCACGACACGCTTGCTCGTCGCAAGCAAGCGTTGCAGCCTGTCGAACCTGGCCACGTGCGTATGTATGTCTGTGGCATCACCGTATACGACTACTGCCATCTGGGGCATGCGCGCATGCTGGTGGGCTTCGATGTGGTGGCGCGTTGGTTGCGCCAGCGCGGCTACCGGGTCACGTACGTGCGTAATATCACCGACATCGACGACAAGATCATCCGTCGGGCGGTGGAGTGCAATCAACGCCTGAGCGAACTCACGCAGTATTTCATCGATGCCATGCACGCCGACGAAGCCCTGCTCAACGTTCTGCCGCCCGACGCCGAGCCGCGTGCTACCCAACACGTGGCCAGCATGCTCGACATCATCCGCCGTCTCGAAGAGAAGGGCTTGGCGTATCGCGCCGACGATGGCGATGTGAACTATGCGGTAAGGGAGTTTCCGGAATACGGCAAGCTTTCGGGCAGATCGTTGGACGATCTGCGAGCCGGCGAACGCGTGGCCGTATCGGCTGGCAAGCGCGACCCGCTCGATTTCGTGCTCTGGAAGGCCGCCAAGCCCGAGGAGCCCGCGGAATCGAAATGGGAGTCTCCTTACGGCAAAGGGCGGCCCGGTTGGCATATCGAATGCTCGGCCATGAGCCGCGATCTCCTCGGCATTCCGTTGGACATCCATGGCGGCGGGCCCGACCTTAAATTTCCTCACCACGAGAACGAGATCGCGCAAAGCGAGGGTGCGTTTGGCGTGCCCCTGGCCAATATCTGGATGCATTGCGGCCCCTTGCTGGTTGATGCCGAGAAAATGTCGAAGTCGCTCGGCAACTTCCTCACGATCCGCGAAGCCTGCGCCCAGTATCGGCCGGAGTCGGTGCGCTTTTTCATTGTGCGCAATCATTACCGCAGCGCGCAGAATTTCGCCGAAGAAAACCTCGCCGACGCCGACCACGCGTTGGCGCGACTGTATACGGCTCT
>JAJUJN010000209.1 GCA_029265335.1 Alcaligenaceae bacterium | reverse complement strand
GTTGGCCGCTGCGCTGAGTTCCGTGTTTTTTATCTATGCTTTTGTGAACATCGGCATGGTGGTGGGCCTTTTGCCCGTAGTCGGGGTGCCACTACCCCTGATGAGCTACGGTGGCACGTCTTTACTCACGGTGGGGGCGGCGGCAGGTTTGCTCATGACGATACATCGTCATCGCCTGCGTTATCAGTGAGCAGCAGATTGCGCACGGGAGTGGGCAAGGGCGCATCGACCAGGTTGGCGTCGGCCACCCACATATAGCGCGAGTCGTCGGCCGTGGCTGTCACTTCACCTTGCGCCTGCCAGGGTGTGGCCACCAGCCGAAAATGTGTAAAGGTGTGTTGAACCGGCGGTAGCGGGATGGGCGTTTCGGCTGGGTTCAGCTTTATCCCCAACGCTTGTACATCGGCCAGCCCGGGCGGCTGCGACAGTTCGGGCAAGCTCCACAGGCCGCCCCAGATGCCGCTCGCCGGTCGACGCTCGAGCAAGGTATGGTTGCTGGCACGCAGCCAGAGCCAATGAATGCGACGCTCGGGCGAATGGCGCCGCTGGCGTTTGCCCGGTAGCTCCAGCTGACGCGCTTCTCGCAGTGCTACGCAGGTGGCAGCCAAGGGGCAGCGTTCGCAGGCCGGCATGCCACGAGTGCACACGGTGGCGCCAAGGTCCATCAGGCCTTGGGTGTAGCGCACCATCGCCGCGTGAGCATCGGTTTCGTGTTCGAGCTGCGGCAAAAGCGCTTCGGCCGCAGTCCAGAGCTGGCGTTGCACTGCGCTGGTGGTGGGGTCGCCCGCGATTCCCTCGTGACGGGCCAGCACACGCCGCACGTTGCCGTCGAGAATGGCGGCGCGTTCGCCCCAGGCGAAAGCGGCAATCGCGGCCGCGGTGGAGCGGCCGATGCCCGGCAATTCGGCCAGGGCATCGGCCGAGCGTGGGAACTCGCCACCGTGCTCAGCCACCACCATACGCGCGCAAGCATGCAGATTGCGGGCGCGGGTGTAGTAGCCGAGCCCTGCCCACAACGACATGACCTCATCGAGCGGAGCGGCGGCCAGCTGGGCCACGCTGGGATAGCGTTGCAGAAAGCGCTCGTAATAGGGCAGCACCGTGGCGACCTGCGTTTGCTGCAACATGATTTCCGACAGCCAAATACGGTAAGGGTCGGTCGTGTTCTGCCAGGGCAGGGCGTGACGTCCGTGTTCCCGTTGCCAGCGGATCACGCGTGTTGCAAAGGTGTCGCTCATCGTTGGCAGCGCGGGCAATAATACGTGGCGCGTTGCTGTTGAATGATCTTGCGCACAATGCCGTTGGGGCAGCGCTTGCAGGGCAGGCCGGCGCGATCGTACACCGCGGTGTCGAGCTGAAAATAGCCCGAACTACCGTCGCTGTGAACGAAATCGCGCAGAGAACTGCCACCGGCGGCGATGGCGTCGGCCAGAGTGGCGCGAACCGCCGCCACCAGACGTTCGCAACGCGCGAGGCTCACGCGCCGCCCCGGCGTGAGCGGATGGATGCGGGCCCGAAACAGGCTTTCGGAAGCGTAGATGTTGCCCACCCCCACCACAATCTGGCCTCCCAACAGCAGGGTCTTGATGCTGGACTCTTTGTTTTTGATGGCCTCGTGAAGCATACGCGCATTGAAGGCGGCGTCGAATGGCTCCACGCCCAATCTGGCCAAACGTGGATGCGCTAGAACTGGGCCCTCGCTGACGGGGTGCCAAAGCACCGCGCCAAATCGACGCGGGTCACGCAGGCGCAGTGCACATTGTTCGAACACCCAATCGATATGGTCGTGCGTAGCCGGCGGCTCATCGCGGCTCACCAGCCGTAACGAACCGGACATGCCCAGGTGAATCAGCTGGGTGCCGGTGTCGAAGTGGAGCATCAGGTATTTGCCCCGCCGCTCGGTGCTGTTCACGATCAGACCGCGAGTCAGTACATCGAGGTTGGGAGCCACAGGCCAACGTAGGCTGGCGTTGCGTACGATGGTGCGTTGCAACGGCCGGCCTTCGATGTGCGGTGCAATTCCGCGACGGGTCACTTCGACTTCGGGGAGTTCGGGCATGGCGTGCAGCATAGCAAACCGCAGCAGCTTGGTAACATGGGACAATGCAGCTTTTGGGTCGGCGCGTGGTCGACCGGTCATTTCGGAAAGTATCCATGCGGCTGTTTCAATCCACGCCATGGGCGACACTGAGCCTGGCCTTGTTGGTAGCCTCGGCTTCCGCGCTCCATGCCCAGACGGCCCCGGCCAACGGCAATTCGGGCTCCGACCTCCTGGCGCCTGGGCTCTCACGGCCCGTACCGGCCAATAGCGCGCCAGCAGCGCATGTGGCTGGCTTGCCGGTGGTCGAGCTTACCGGCGAACTGCTGTATCAAATCCTTGCCGCCGACTTCGCGGCGCAACGCGGCGCCTGGGCGGCTGCCATCAATACCAGCATGCAGGTGTCACGCAACACGCGCGACCCCCGGCTGGCGCAGCGGGCTCTCGAGTTTGCCCTTGCCTCCAACAATTTGCCGCGGGCTTGGGATGCCGCCAGGCTGTGGGTGGAGCTCTCGCCGGGCGACCCGCACGCTCGGCAGGCCGAAGTCATGTTGGCCGCTTCCAACGGTCACACCCATAACCTCGCCGCCATGCTGGTGGAGCAGGTGGCAGCTACCACCGACAAGGGCGAAGCGCTGTTGCAAACGCAAGCCATCCTGTCGCGCCTGTCCAATCAGCAAGCCGCCTACGACATCATGCGTGAGCTCACGCAGAACCAGCCCTGGCAGAACCTTCCGGAGGCGCGTGCGGCCCTGGCTGAATCCGCCTGGCAGGCAGGCGACACCGACACCGCGCTGCGCGAAGCCCGTGCCGCCCAGCAACTGCGCCCGGATTGGTCGGCGGCGGCCGAAATGATTCTAGAGTTCGGTATCAATACCGAGCCCGACGCGGTGCTGGCCGAAACCGCACGATTCATCGAACGCAACCCGCAGGCGCGTGGGGTTCGGCTGGCGTTTGTGAGTGCACTCATGAGTCAGGGCCGAGCCGACGCTGCGCTGGCCGAGCTCCAGGCCATGATGCGCGCACAGCCAGAAGATTTCGAACTGCTCTACCTGCGCGGTGTGGTCAATTACGAAGCCGGCCGTACCGACGAAGCGGTGCGCTGGCTCAACGAGTACATCGCGGTAGAAACCGATAGGCGGCAATCGGGTCCTCGCCATTACGACCCCGCGTCGAGCCTGCCCGATGCCGAAATGCTGCGGGCCCGCATCGCCGAGAACGCCGGGCAGCTCGACGAAGCCTGGCGCCTGCTCAATGCCGTGGTGGCGCCCGAAGCCCAGGTGCAGGCTGGTCTGCGCAAAGCCATAGTGCGCGCCAAACAGGGTCGACTCACCGAAGCCATGCGCGAGCTCGACGGCATCGCCGTGCAAGACGAACGCGAAGGCGTGGTGGTGGAGCTCACACGGGCCCAGGTATTGCGCGAGGCGGGCGAACTCAACGACGCCGTGCAGTCACTCGAGCAAGCGCTCATGGAGTACCCCGACAGCACCGAGATTCGCTACGATCTGGCGCTTCTTTACGAGCGTCAGAACCGCATCGCCGAGCTCGAATATCAATTGCGCCAGATCATCGAGGTCGATCCAGAAGCCGCCCATGCCTACAACGCCCTGGGCTACACCTTGGCCGATCGCAGTATTCGTCTCGACGAAGCCCGGCAGCTCATAGAGCAGGCGCTCGCCCTGCAGCCACAAGATCCCGCCATACTCGACAGCATGGGTTGGGTGATGTACCGCCAAGGCGACCTCGCCGGTGCGCTGCTTTATCTGGAGCAAGCCTGGGAGCGCTTGCCGGATGCCGAAATCGGCACGCATCTGGGCGAGGTGCTTTGGGTGAACGGGCAAGCCGACCGTGCACTGGCCATATGGGCCGAGGTAGCCGCCAGCTCGCCCGAAAACCCGCTACTGGCCGAAACCCTGCATCGACTCAACGTCAACCTACCAGGAGTTGAGCCTTGAACCGACGCGCCTGCCTTGCCTCTTTGAGTGTCCTGGCTTTGGCGGCCTGTACAACGCCGCAGGCCTTGCGGCCGCGTACCGAGGCCGAAGGGCGCAGCCTCTCTCGCACAGGACGGTTTTCGTTGCGCTACCAGCCACCTGCCCAGGCCGCCGAGGTCGTGCAGGGCGGCTTTGCCTGGCTCGACCACGACGGTCGCCTGCAGCTCGATCTCACCTCGCCGGTAGGTGCCGTCATGGCTCGCATCGAAGTGGCTGCGAATGGGCTCACCACGCTCACCGAGGCCGACGGCGCGCAAACCACCGCGGCCAGCCCGGATGCTTTGGCCGAACGGATCCTCGGCGCGCCTTTGCCGGTGGTCAACTTGCGCGACTGGCTGGCAGGTGAGCTGAGCGCCAACCCAGAAGCCTATGTCGAGCAGCGCAACGAGCGTGGCCAGCCGGTGCAATTCCAGCAAGCGGGTTGGCGAGTGAGGGTGGAAGACGCCGACGCTCAGGGCCCGCTGCGCATGCAGCTCAATCACACGACGGCCGATGGCACCGACATCCAGGTTCGGCTGGTGCTGCGCGCCGTGACCCTCGCACCGAGCTCATGAAGGCGCTGTACGACCTCCCT